>CAZFCV010000031.1:0-10758 GCA_964517985.1 uncultured Dehalococcoidales bacterium
AGAGCAATTTAAACTTCAGCTCTGTCCTTTAAATCAAGAATGTCTGAAAGAGCATTTTTTAAATTTTCTAAAAAGTTATCACTCACTACTACCATCAATAAATTTTACTCATGCATTTTCTATGCCAAAGCTAGAATTTATTACCATTGAACAAACATCGGCATGATGACGTGGAGGTAGTTATCCACCCCCACTGGTTTGATGACCCCGGGGCTGGAGGGGTTGGTCGTCTCCAGCGCTACCTGTGTCTCATGGAGCACACCGAGGACATCGGTTAGATATTTGCCGTTAAAGGCTATCTTTGCCTCATCGCCGTCAACGAGGGCATCAATCTCACCGACGTCGTCGCCAATCTCCTCCGACCGGGCGGATACCGTCAGCTTGCCCGGAGTCATCTCGCCGCCCGGGGATATCACCAGGCGGACAATACCGCTGCCGTCACGGGCAAAGATAGCGGCGGTCTTGGTTGCCCTCAGGAAGTCGCCAACACTGACCACAGCCCGGTTGTTGTAGCTCTGCGGGATAAGCTGGGCGTAGTTGGGGAAGGCGCCCTGAATGAGCTGGGACACCAGTTCGGTATCCTTCAGCCGGAACATTACCTGGCTCTTATTGGGGTTCATCGTTATTTCCACCGGCTCCTCCTGGTCAGCCATGAGCCGGTTTAGCTCACTGAGGGTTCGTGCCGGAATGATGGCTTCTGTCTTCTCGCCGACCGGGGCTGCCGTTGACAGGCGATGTACCGCTAACCGGAAGCCGTCCGCCGCCGCCAGGGTCAGCCCGTCACCGTCAAACTCGGCATTAACACCGGTGAGCACCGGGCGGGACTCCTCTGAGGCGACAGCAAATACCACCTGGCTGATTCCCTGACGCAGGGCGTCTACCTCTACCCTGGTGGCAAGACCATCCTCAACCCTGGGTATGGGGGGGAAGTCCTTGGCATCCACCCCGCTGATTCGCGCCTCAAATCGGGCACACTTTATGGTGAGTGTCTTCGTCTTCGGCGAGAGGCTGAGGTCAACCTTCTCGTTGGGCAGGGAGCTGATAAACTCGGTGAGGAGCCGGGCGGGGACAGTGATTGCCCCTTCCTCCTCTATCTTGGCACCAATCCAGTGGCTGATGGCTATCTCCAGATTGGTGGCAACGAGCTTGAGTCGGGACTGGTCGGTGGCGAGCAGGACATTGTTCGTTATCGGCAGGGTGGCTCTGGTGGCTACCGCCCTCCCCACCACACCGAGTCCCCGGTTCAGATTTTCTTGAAGGCATGAGAACTTCATGATGCACCCCCAAAATTACAATAATCGTGTTGGTGTAGTATACACCAATACTTGGTTCCCGACAAGGCTTTACCTAAAAAATTACCGCGCCCGTTTTCTTTTTCGGCGGGAGAGAAAATCAGCTATGTTGGGGAGGGTTTGGGGGGTACTACTCAAGGGTGAGCGTCCCGCTCTTGCCGCCGCTTTTTCTGACCAGGCGGATGTCCTCAATCTTCATGCCCCGGTCCACCGCCTTGCCCATGTCGTAGATGGTCAGTGCCGCCACCGCGGTGGCGGTGAGTGCCTCCATCTCCACCCCGGTCTTGCCGGTGCTCTTCACCGTGGCGGTAATCTCCACGGCGCTAATTTTCTCATCCAGGCTCAGCTCAACGTTGATATCGTCGATGAGCAGCGGGTGGCACAGCGGGATTAGATTGGGGGTTTGCTTGGCAGCCATGGTGCCGGCTAGCCGGGCAACGGACAGGACATCCCCCTTGGGCATGGCGCCGGTCTTGAGCAGGGCAAGGGTAGCGGGCTTCATGGTGACCCTGCCCCTGGCGACCGCCTCACGCTGGGTATCCGGCTTCCCGGTGACGTCCACCATCCGGGGGCGTCCGGCGTCATCCAGGTGTGTCAGCTTTCTCATAGCTAACCCCCTACCTGGGAGAAGGGACGGTCATTGGGTACGTAGCCCTCAGCCAGGTGATGATGCAGCGGCTTGCGGGCGACCGTCTCCGCAATCAGTTCCTTCAGTCCCTCCGGTGATATGCCGCTGCGCAGCGGCTGTTTCAGGTCTATCTCGTCTTCTGCCAGGAGACAGGGGCGGAGCTTGCCGTCGGCGGTGAGCCGCAGCCGGTTGCAGTGGAAGCAGAAGTGTTCGCTAACCGGGGTGATAAAGCCAATGCTGCCGCTGGCTTGGGGAAGGCGAAAGTACTTGGCCGGTCCGTTACCGGCGGTGGGCAGGCAGGGCTCCAGGGCGCCGAGTAGCTCAAGGCGTTTTCTCACCGCACTGATGGGGAGGAACTGCTCGTTTGCGGCAGCGTCACCGGTAACGGGCATGTGCTCAATGAAGCGCACGTGCCAGCCATCATCAGTCGTCCTGGCGGCAAAGTCGGTAATCTCATCATCGTTAATACCCGCCATTACCACCATGTTAATCTTGACCGGGTTGAGCCCGACGGAGCGGGCGCTCTCAATCCCCTCCAGCACGTCGCTGAGGTATCTGCCCCGGGTAATGAGCTCAAATTTATCCGGTTTCAGCGAGTCCAGGCTGACATTAACCCGCCGCAGCCCGGCGGACTTCAGCTCGGCGGCATAACGGCTGAGCAAGACCCCGTTTGTGGTCAGGGAAATATCGTCTATGGCATCTATTTGCGCCAGCATCTGGATTAGCTGGGGCAACCCGGCTCTCACCAGCGGCTCGCCGCCGGTGACCCTTACCCGGCTGATGCCCATATGGGCGGCAGCCGCCACCACGGTGTGGATTTCTTCATAGGTGAGGATATCAGTGTGAGACAGCAGGCTGACGCCGTTCGCCGGCATGCAGTAGATGCAGCGCAGGTTACAGCGGTCAGTCACCGAGATACGCAGGTAGTTCACCGGGCGCTGGAAGGAATCGGAAAGTCCGGTCATGGCTCTCTCCTCTCTGCCCTGCTATTATAGCGCATGTCTGTCCTTGCTGTCCCCCAGTCCCTCCAGCACCTGATATGCCTTCCGGGCAGCCTGCCCGCGGTGGCTCACCCGGTTCTTTATCTCCAGGGTCAGCTCCGCCATCGTCTTCCCCGTTTCCGGGAGGTAGAAGATGGGGTCATAGCCGAAGCCGAGCTCTCCCTTCGGGGCAAGGGTTATGAACCCGTGACACTCCCCGGAGCAGAGCTCAACCATCTCCTCCGGGGTGGCGATGGCAATCACGCACCGGAAACGGGCGGAGCGCTCTGGCGGGGGCACGTCTTTGAGCCGTGACAGCAGGTAGCTTACCCGGTCGCTATCGGAAGCCCCCTCACCGGCATAGCGCGCCGAGAGTACCCCCGGCTCCCCGCCCAGGGCATCGACCTCCAGTCCGGAATCATCCGCCAGGGTGAGCAGATGGCTCTGGCGGGCACAGGTTGAAGCCTTCAGCCGGGCATTCTCCTCCAGGCTTTCCCCGTCCTCGCTGGGGGGTGCCATCCCCATCTCCGCCAGGGTGACCAGCTCATAGGGCAAGCCCTGGAGGAGCGTCCGGTACTCGTGCACCTTGCCCGGATTGTTTGTCGCCAGAAGGAGCTTGGTCACGCCCCTAATCCAGTTCGGTAAATCTGCCCTCTAGCTTTGCCGCTACCTGGGGCATGGTGGTGTATTCCATCTCCTCCAGGGGCAGGCGGTGGGGCTCAAAGGGGCCGTGGCGGCGCATGTAATTGGCTATCTCATTTGCCTGCTGTCGTGCCAGGTCAAAGGACTTATCGGCGAACATATCGCGTGGCCCAATGAGCTTGCCATCAGATAGCTGGAAACCGGCGGAGGTCACGCGGGGTGGCCCATCAAAGCGGGCGGGGGTGGCATCCTCAATGGCTACCGGCATGAGGGGACCATGGTGCGAGCCCCGCATCCACCCCTCCACCAGGTGGGGCAGGGTGAACGGCTCCAGCACCTCACCCACCGCCGGGAAGAGACCCTGGGCGCGGACGATGCACACCGGGTCATCCTTGCCCACGTAGCGCCCCGCCATCAGGGACAGGCGCTGGGTGGACGACACCGCCGCTACCTCACCGGTCTCCCGGCTATAGACTGCTTTTACGGCGTAGCGCCCCGGCGCCCCGAGGAAAATCAGCATGTCGTATATCTCTTCCGGGGCGTTAAGGGTTATCTTCTTGTGCTCCTTGACATCGTGCACCTCAAAGGAAAAGCCGCCGTGCATGTTGCTGGCGATAACCAGCCCGATGGTATTGAACGGGTCGGCAAACATCTTGTAGAGGGGCATGTTCCAGGCTCCGGCGGCTGTCTTGTCCGCCATGAAGATGATAACCGGTTCTGACGCCCGCTCCTCAATCTCCATCTCGGCTATGCCCGGGCCCATCCCCTTGACGTTGCCGGAGAAGGCATCGGAGAGCAGGTCCTGACCGGCGCCGTAGAGCTTGAGCTTCCTCGCCAGCTCGGTGCCCGTGATAAAGGTATCCCAGGCTAATTTATGTATCTTTTCGTTTTCCTCACCCATCTGATGGGTCATAATAAGCTGCAGGTCATCGCCGCACTTGGTGACATGATAGTCAATCAGCATTCCTCCCTTCTTCGCCTTAGCCAGGCTCTCTTCAGCCAGGGCAAGGATTTCGGGGTGGGAGGCGGAATGCCCTACATAGCCGCCAATATCTGCCTTGATATGACTCAGTGTAATCCTCATGTTCCCTCCTTTTTCATCCCTGATATTTAGCCTTACCGGTGGTGAGGATAGCCTGAGATAGGCTGCCGCTTGCCTTTAAACAGTCTGCTTGTTTCATCTTAGCAACCCGATTGCACCCTGTCAAGGAAGAGTGACAGGAGGCTCCCCGGTGCCAATCTTTGCTCTACTTTGGGCACCGGTGATATAATCATACCATATTACACCGGATAAAGGTTACACAGTGATGCCAGACAGGAAGCTCATTGCGGTTATCGGGAGCGGGCAGTGCTCCCGGGAAGAGGCTAAGATAGCCGAGGAGGTGGGCCGCCGGCTGGCGAAGAGCAGGGCAATCTTGGTCTGCGGCGGTCTCGGCGGGGTTATGGAGGCGGCTTGCCGGGGTGCGGCTGGCGAGGGCGGGATAACCGTGGGCATACTGCCCGGGGAAGACCGACAGGCAGCTAACCCCCATGTGCAAATCCCGGTAGTGACCGGCATGGGCTATGCCCGGAATGTCATCGTCGTCAGGTCAGCCCAGGCGGTTATCGCCGTCGGCGGCAGCTACGGCACCCTCTCCGAGATAGCCCACGCCTTGCAGAGCGGTATCCCGGTTGTCGGCTTGAACACCTGGTCACCAGCCAGGGATAGCCAGCCGGGTAAGGCGATTATCCCGGTGCAGGACCCGGCAGAAGCCGTAGATAAAGCCCTGAGTCTGGCAGCCGGCTAGTACCACTCAGGTGATGAGGGGGAAATGGCAACTATTGAGAGTATCCGGGCAAGGGAAATCCTGGATTCCCGGGGCACCCCGACACTGGAGGTTGAGGTAGGGCTATCGGGCGGCGCCGTGGGGCGAGCCGCAGTGCCCTCGGGTGCCAGCACCGGCAAGCACGAGGCGGTAGAGCTGCGGGATGGGGACAGTGCCCGCTTTGGCGGGCGGGGGGTGCTTGGGGCGGTAGCCAACGTCAATGACTACATTGCGACGGCGCTCGCCGGCATGCCGGCTGGTGACCAGGCGGCCATTGACCGCCGGCTTATTGAGCTTGATGCCACGGGCAACAAGTCCCATCTCGGCGCTAATGCCATTCTGGGGGCATCGCTGGCGGTGGCTCATGCTGCGGCTAACCACTTCGGTGTGCCGCTCTACCGCTATCTGGGGGGCGATGGTGCCAGTATGCTACCGGTGCCGCTGCTGAACATCCTGAACGGGGGCAAGCATGCCTCGGACTCCACCGACTTCCAGGAGTTTATGGTCGTGCCGGCCGGGGCGGAGAGCTTCCGCCATGCCCTGCGGATGGCCAGCGAGGTCTACCAGTCCCTGAAGCAGGTGCTTGCCGGGCGGGGGCTGAACACCAACGTCGGTGATGAAGGGGGTTTTGCCCCCACCCTCCCCTCCAACAAGCAGGCAATAGAGGCGGTGCTGGCGGCGATTGAGAAAGCGGGCTACAAGCCAGCCAGGGACTGTTTCATCGCCCTGGATCCGGCAGCCAGCGAGTTCTATCAGGACGGGCGCTATGTCCTGTCGCGGGAGGGGGTTACCCTGAGCAGTGGCGAGATGGTTGATTACTACGCCCGATGGGCAGCCAGCTACCCCATCATCAGCATTGAGGACGGCATGGCGGAGGACGACTGGGAGGGGTGGCGGCTCCTCGCCGGGAGGCTGGGCAGCCGGGTGCAGCTTGTTGGCGATGACCTGTATGTTACCAGCGTGGAGCGGCTTGAGCGGGGCATAAGCCTGGGGGCGTCCAATTCCATTCTCATCAAGCCCAATCAGATTGGCACCCTTACCGAGACGATTGCTGCCGTCCGGATGGCGCAGGAGGCGGGGTGGACGGCGGTAATCAGCCACCGCTCCGGGGAGACGGAGGACACCACCATCGCCGACCTGGCGGTCGGGCTGGACGCCGGTCAGCTCAAAGCCGGCGCCCCGTGCCGCTCGGAGCGCACGGCTAAATATAACCGCCTCCTCAAGATAGAGGAGGAGCTGGGGCGGGATGCCCGCTTTGCCGGTATGGAGGCATTCGCTAGCCTGAAGAGATGAAGCGAGATGAATGAGGTCTTACCCGGTATCTTCCACCTGCCGTTGCCCATGCTGGAGCCGTCTCCGGGCTGTGTCAACGCCTATCTTGTTCGGGGGGGTGGTGAGTGCCTGCTGGTTGATACCGGCTGGGGTACCGGGGCGGGGTTTAATTCCCTGAAGGAGCAGCTTGCCTGTATCGGGGTGGGCTTTGCCGATATCTCGCAGATAGTGATAACCCACACCCACCCCGACCACTATGGCCTGTCGGGCAGGTTGAAGCAGCTCTCCCCGGCGAGGGTTGCCATACACCATCTGGAGGGGGCTCTCATTGAGCTGCGGTATACCGATATGGAGAGGTTGCTTACCCCGCTGGGGCGGTGGCTGCACATCAACGGCGTCCCGGCTGGTGAGCTCCCCGAGCTCCAGAGGGCGTCCGTGGAGATGTTGAGTTACGTTACCCCCGCCCTCCCCGATGTCATACTGCACGGCGGGGAGACGATTACCGTCGGCGGCTTCAACCTCCAGGTGCTGTGGACGCCGGGGCACTCTGCGGGGCATGTGTCCCTGTATGAGCCGCAGCGCCGGGTGCTCTTCTGCGGCGACCACATCCTGCTCAGAATCACCCCCAATATCGGGCGGCACCCCGGCTCAAGCCCCAACCCCCTTGACGATTACCTGAATTCACTGACCGCCATGAAACAGCTTGAGGTTGACCTGGTTCTGCCCGGGCATGAGCACCCCTTTGCCGGCTTCCGGGAGCGGATTGAGCAGATTATCCGTCACCACGGGGAAAGGAATGCCGAGATACTGGCGACCGCCGGTGGGGAAGCAAAGACAGCCTACCGGATAGCTTCGGAGATAACCTGGATGGGGGACCGTAGCGGGGCTAGCTGGGACGGGCTGGAGCCGTGGCACAGGAGGATGGCTGTCCTGGAGACCCTTTCCCATCTGGAGGCGATGAGCGCTGATGGCAGGCTGGACAAGCAGACCACCGGCGATATTGTATATTACCGGCGCAGGTAGCAGATGAATAGAGTGGAGACGGTTCCACGGCAGATTAAAAGGTGGGCATGCCACAAGCTGGAGTGCTTTACCGCCTATATTGACGCCTACACCGTAAATCTGGCTAACAGCTACTACCTGGAGCTCTATGCCGGCGGCGGTCAGTGCCTCTGCAACCGGACGGATTGCTGTATTGATGACGCCTCGCTCCGGGCGCTGAAGGTGAAGTTTGCCCGGTATGTATTTGTCGCCGGCGATGCGCAGGATGCGGAAAGCCTGCGGCGGCTGGCGGCGGCTCGTAACGGGGATAATGTAGAGATAATAACCGGCAACTGTAACCGCATGGATATAATCCGCCGCTCTCTTGACCTCATACCCCGCTCGGCGTCCAGCTTCGCTTTCATTGACCCGCCCGGCTACCGCATGCTGCGCTGGCGGACCATCCAGCGCCTGGCTACCCACGGTAGTGACTGGAAGGGCAACAAGATGGATTTGCTTATCGTCTTCCCGGTGGAGATGGCGCTGCTGCGCAACCTGACGCGCCCTGATTGCCAGGCGTCAATTACCCGGCTCTATGGGAGCCAGGAGTGGCAGGAGATAAGAGAGGCGAAGCTGGCGGGAAGGATAGGGCTGGACACGGTCCGGCACCGGCTCGTGGGGCTGTTCCGGGACAGGCTAAAGGGGCTGGGCTACCGGCACGTCAACGTCGCCGTGCCGATGGCTTTCTCCCGGTCACCCTTCTACCATCTCATCTGGGCGAGCGACCGGGATAGCGGCACCGGGATGCTGGCGGAAGCCTGGGGCAAGCCGAGGTACCTCCCCTGTGAGCTCCTTTATAAAGGGCAATGAAGAAGATAGGCATTACCACTACCGTCCCCATAGAGGTGCTGCTGGCGGCGGGCTACCAGCCGGTTGACCTGAATAACGTCTTTATTACCGACCGTGACCCGGAGCGGCTGGTGCGGATTGCGGAGAAGG
The DNA here is from genome assembly GCA_964517985.1 of uncultured Dehalococcoidales bacterium. Classification (GTDB taxonomy): domain Bacteria; phylum Chloroflexota; class Dehalococcoidia; order Dehalococcoidales; family W111; genus W111. Next base: position 8,600 of record CAZFCV010000031.1, read on the forward strand.
CGGGCTTCCCCCTGAACTGCTGTAGCTGGATTAAGGGCATCTACGGGGTGTGTATGGACGGCGGTATTGATACCGTCCTCTGCGTTACCACCGGTGATTGCTCCAACACCGTCATGCTTATGGAGGTCCTCAAGCTCAAGGGGCTTGAGGTTGTCCCCTTCGCCTACCCCGCACAGCCGGATGCCCGGCAGATGGGGATTGCCCTGGAGGCGCTGGCGGAGACCGTGGGCACCACCCTGGAAGCGGCGGCGGCGGTCAGAGAGGAGCTGGCGCCCTGCCGCCGGCTCGCCCTGGAGCTTGACCGCCTCACCTGGCAGGAGGGGGTGGTCGGTGGCGGGGAGAACCACCTCTGGCTGGTAGCCGCCTCGGACTTCAACCAGGACCACCGCCGCTACCGGCAGGAGATAGGGGGAGTGGTGGCTGACTGCCGCCAGCGCCAGCCCTACCCGGCGGAGTGGCTGAAGATAGCCTATATCGGCGTGCCCTCTGTCTACGGGCGGGACCTGTACCAATGTCTGGAGAGCCATGGCGCCAGGGTGGTCTTCAATGAAGTTCAGCGTCAGTTTGCCATGCCGGCGGTGGGGGGCTCCCTGGCGGAGCAGTACTCCAGCTATACCTACCCCTACTCGGTATATGACCGGGTGCGGGACATAGCCGCCGAGCTCGGGCGGCGGCGGGTGGACGGCGTCATCCACTATGTCCAGGCTTTCTGCCACCGCGGGATTGGCGATATAATCTTCCGTGACGCCATAGAACTGCCCATCCTGACCCTGGAGGGCAATGATGACTTTCAGCTAACCCAGCACGTAAAAACACGGCTTGAGGCTTTCCTGGACATGCTGGTGCGCCAGCGACGGGGGATAGCCAGCCGGCTTTAGTTAAGAACCACTCTAGGAGGTAGAAAAATGGCAACCAGAATCGGGATTAATGGCTTCGGGCGGATAGGGAGGTTGACCCTGAGGGCAATGAACCACTACCAGAAGGGCAGGCTGGAGGTGGTGGCGGTCAACGACCTGACCGACACCAAAACCAACGCCCATCTGCTGAAGTGGGACAGCACCTATGGTCCTTACCCGGGCACGGTGGAGGCTACCGATGATGCCATCATCGTTGACGGCAGTCCGGTAAGGGTGCTTGCGGAGAGCGACCCCGGGAAAATCCCGTGGCGGGATTACGGGGTGGATATCGTTATTGAGTCCACCGGGCGCTTTACCGACGCCACCAAGGCGGCGGCTCACCTCCGGGGCGGCGCCAGGAAGGTGATCATCTCCGCCCCCGCCCGTAATGAGGATGCCACCATTGTCCTCGGCGTCAATGAGGGCTTATATGATGCCGGCAAGCACAACGTAATCTCCAACGCTTCCTGCACCACCAATGGCATTGCCCCGGTGGTCAAGGTGCTGCACGATAGCTTCGGGGTCAGCAAGGGGCTGATGAACACCATCCACTCCTACACCAACGACCAGAGGATACTGGACACGGTGCACAGTGACCTGCGCCGGTCGCGGGCGGCTGCCCTGAATATCATCCCCACCACCACCGGTGCCGCCCGGCTGGTTGGCGAGATTATCCCTGAGCTTAAGGGTAAGGTTCACGGCTTGTCACTCCGGGTGCCGACGCCCACCGTGTCCGTTATTGACTTTGTTGCCGAGCTGGGCAGGGAGGTTACCGTTGAGGAGGTCAACGAGGCTTTCCGGGTGGCGGCGGAGGGTGCCCTGAAGGGGATACTGGAGTACTGCCGGGAGCCGCTGGTCAGCATGGACTTCAAGGGCAATCCCGCCAGCTCCATCTTCGATGCGCCGAGCACCATGGTAATTGCCGGCGACATGGTCAAGGTGCTTGCCTGGTACGACAACGAGTGGGGCTACAGCTGCCGTTTGGGCGACCTTGCCGTTTATATCACGGAGAGGGGGCTGTAGCGGTGCCGGAAGTAGCGCGGGGAAGATGTATTATTTTGCCTACGGCTTGAATCTCAGCAAGAAGCGGCTCCTGGAGTGCTGCCCGGACAGCAAGCCAGGGTTCCGGGCTACCCTGCCCAACTACCGGCTGGTATTTACCGGGTGGAGCCGGCAGTGGCGGGGTGGTGTCGCCAGCATCAAGTCATTCCGGGGCGAGAAGGTTATTGGCGCTATCTACGAGATTTCCGAGGCTGATTTAAG
>CAZFCV010000032.1:0-10741 GCA_964517985.1 uncultured Dehalococcoidales bacterium
CACCATCTTCCTGATTACCGCCGCCTGCTGGGCGTCCTTCTGCCCGAAGTAGGCAACGGTTGGCTGTACTATGTTAAACAGCTTGGCAACGACGGTGGTGACCCCTCTAAAGTGAGCCGGGCGGGAAGCCCCCTCCAGCCGGCGGGTGAGCCCGCCCACCTCCACCCGGGAATCAAATTGCTCGGGATACATCTCCCCGGTCGGGGGCATAAAGACGATGTCCGTCTTTTCTTCGGCTATGAGAGACAGGTCACGCTGGGTATCGCGGGGGTAGAGGGCAAAGTCCTCGCTGGGACCAAATTGGGTGGGGTTGACGAATATGCTGACGACCACCGAGGGGTTTTCTTTTCGGGCTTCCCTGACCAGAGACAGGTGCCCCTCGTGCAGGAAGCCCATGGTGGGGACAAAGCCTACCGGCTCTGCCATCCTCCGCCGGAGCTTCATCATCTCCGCTACCGTCTCAACGACCTTCATGGAGAACCCCTATCTCCTTTGAGCCGCCAGAGGAATTACCTGGCTAGCCCGGCGATTATGCCCTCGTCCATGAAGAAGCTTTCCTTGTCGGTGGGGAAGCTGCCCGCCTTCACCTCGTTATGGTACTCGGTAACGGCGCGGCGGATAATATCGGCGAGGTCGGCATAGCGCCTGGCATGCTTGGGGACAAAGTCGGTAAACGAGCCCAGTATGTCGTTGCAAATCTGAACCTGCCCGTCGCAGCCGACGCCCGCCCCGATGCCGATGGTGGGAACGCTCACGCTCTGGCTGATGAAGGTAGCCAGCTGGGTGGGTACCGTCACCAGAACCCTGGCAAAGACCCCCGCCTCCTCCAGAGCCCGGGCGTCCTCAACCACCCTTGCCGCCGCCTCCGGTGACTTGCCCTGCACCTTGAAGCCGCCGAGCTGGTGAACCGACTGGGGAGTGAGCCCGATATGCCCCATAACCGGGATACCGCACTCAACGATCCTTCTTACCTTTTCCGCCACCGTGACGCCACCCTCCAGCTTGACTGCCTGGGCGCCACCCTCCTGGATAAAACGAGCCGCGTTACGCATCGCTTCCTCAACCGAGACATGATAGGTCATGAAGGGCATATCACCAACCACCAGCGCCCGTTTCGCCCCCCGAACCACGGCTTTGGTATGGTGTAGCATCTCTTCCATGGTCACCGGTATCGTTGACTCATAGCCGAGGACGACCATGCCCAGGCTGTCCCCGACCAGCAGCATGGGCACCCCCACCTCGTCAATGAGCTTGGCGGTGCTGTAGTCGTAGGCGGTAAGCATGGCAATCTTCTCGCCCTTTTGCTTCATCTCCTTTATCTGGTTTATTGTGACCCGCATATCTCCCCTCCTTTAAAAGGGTAGAGCGTCGACCTTGCCCTTGGTCTCAATAATATTATTCCGGGTGTCAACAAGCACCACCCGCGGCACCAGGTGGCGGGCTTCCTCATCCTCAACATGGCAGTAGGTAAGGATAATGACCCTGTCTCCCTTAGCCGCCAGCCGTGCCGCCGCCCCGTTCAGGGCGATTTCACCGCTATCCGCCTCACCGCTGATGGCATAGGTGGCAAACCGGGCACCGTTATTGACGTTGAGCACCTGCACCTGCTCGTAGGGGAGGATGTCCGCCTCCTCCATGAGCCTCCGGTCAATGCTGATACTGCCCTCATAGTCAACATTCAGCCCGGTGACCCGCGCCCGGTGTATCTTGCTCTTCATCATTATCCTCATGACGCCCTCCATAATCCTCAGTCAGCCAGTAATACCACCAGCTCCTGAGCCTTTTCTCTATCTATTTTCCCTTTCGCCAGGGCAACGGGGATGGTCTGCCGGCCAAGCTCGCAGTAGGTTGGGAGTATATCTGGCGCTCTCTGCCGCAGGGCTTCCAGGTGTTTCTTTATCGTGCCGGTGTCGCCCCGGGCGATGGGCCCGGTAAGGCACTGCGGTATGCCAACGGTGCCGATGTTGTGCATTGTGCCCTTAATCAGGGGCAGCAGCGCCGGAGTGGCTTGCTCCGGTGGGACGGAGAAGGTCTGCCACAGGTCGGTAGCCAGTTTGACCAGGGTCACCAGGTAGTTGCAGGCAACCACCGCCGCCGCATGGTAGAGAACCTTGTCCCCCGCCTTGAGCTCCACCCAGTGACCATCCAGAGAGGTTGCCATATCCTTCAGGGTACCGAGCAGCGGTTCCTCCGCCTCCAGGGCAAAGGTCGAGCCGGGGATATTTTCCATCGCCTGTTCCACACTGGCGAAGGTCTGCAGGGGGTGGAAAGCGCCCACCTGTGCCCCCCGCTTCCGGGCTGGCTCCAGGACGTCGGTGGAATCGGCGCCACTGCAATGGGCAACACCCTGCCCGGCGTGCCACTCTACCTGTGCTGCCACCAGGGGGATAGCCCCGTCCGGGGTGGTGATAAAGACAAGCTCGGCGCCGTCCGCCACCTCCTGGGCGCTGTCCATCACGGTGCCGCCGGCTGCCTGAGCCAGCTTCTCCGCTGAAGCCCGGCGGCGGCTGGATACCGCTACCACCGGGTAGCCCTGCTGGCTCAGCCTTACCGCCAGGGCGGTGCCTACCGTTCCCGCGCCGATAAATCCTATCCGGGGCATTTCACTCCCAGCCAAATAAAATTGCCTTCCCCGACACAGCCAGAGAAGGCACTTTGGACTTCCTATTGCCGTCTCGGTCGTATCCGATCCAAGCGACTCTGTTATTAAGGCAAACCGGTTAGTTCAAGCTCACCGCCGGGAGGGTCGGTGGCTAGATTTATTCTATCAGGGGTAAAACCGCCCTGTCAATACCCCCGTCCGGCGGGAGCCGCCTGCCTTTGAGCTAGGACAGGAGGCGAATCATGGCGGTGACGAATGATGGCACGGCGCTCTTGAAGACCTCGGGGAGCATCGCCGGGACAAAGCCCATGCTTTCCACCAGCCAGCCCAGGACGCTGGATGCCGTCACCGCCTGCTGCAGCCAGTGGAATATGGGGTACGCCGTGACCACGAGGGCAAACAGAACCAGCCCGATGGCGGAGTTGAGGATATTAAGGGCACCACCAAGCAGGCGAAAGAGAAGCCCCTTGTTCCAGACCTTCCGGGCAAACTTCCGGGGCAGGAAAAAAACAAAGTGCAGTATTATACTTATCACGACAAGGGCAATAAAGAAGCCGAGAAAGTTCTCCCAGTTTTGTCCGGGGAGAAAAGAGAGCAGAGCCGCCGGCAGGCGGTAGGAGATACCGGCGAGGGGGATGGCGATGAGGAGCGCCACCAGGGAAAAGAACTGCTTGACGGCACCCTCCTTCAGCCCGCCAAAAAGGCTGAAGAGAAGAATCAAGACTGTCAGAAGGCTAACTACCCACATCGCCTATTAGAATGCCTCTTCTGATACCACTTTGTCAAGACCGGCCGTTGGCCAGATAGTCACCAGCCCGGCGGGCAGCCACATCAAGGTACTCCCGGTCAATATCGAAGCCGATGCAGGATACCCCCAGCCGGAGGCAAGCCAGAGCCGTGTTGCCAATCCCGACAAAGGGGTCGAGGACGAGGGCTACCCGGCTCAGCCCGTGAAGCTTGAGGCACATCTCCGGCAGGCTGATAGGAAAGGTGGAGGGGTGGGGCCTTTGCTTCTCCCGGTCCCTTATTGTTTCGTAGGGGATAAACCAGGTATTGCCCCGGCACCGCCGGTCCTCCTTCGCCGAGCGCCACCGCCCGATGTTGGACTTATCCTGATAGGGAACCCCTACTGCCAGTCTGTCCAGGGGGACCCGCCCCGTCCGGGTAAAGTGAAAAATATACTCGTGGCAGTCATGCAGGAATCTTTTGCCGGTTATTGGCTTGTAGTGCCCGACGGCAATATCCCCGGTGATATTGGGGTAGTTGCCTGCATCCTGTTTGGATATTGCCACCGACTTCACCCAGTGGATTACGTTTTGCAGGACGAAATGCTTGCGCAGCCTCTGCGCTATGTCAAGGGAAATCCAGGGGTCGGAGGGCGTCCCCCCGACATTGAGGAAGAATGAGCCGTCATCACTCAGGACACGGAGTATCCCTTTGCCAACCTCCTCAAGCCAGGCAAGGTAGTCTTCCCGGGGCATCCGGTCGTGATAGGTGTTATAGGGCACGCCGATATTATAGGGGGGGGAGGTAACCACCACATCCACAGAGCCCTTCCGTAGCCCCTTTGCCATCCCCTCTATACAGTCCTGCCAGTAGAGCTGCACAACCTCATTGTGCTTTCCCCTGCCCGTAAAGTAAGGCTCTTTCATAGATAGCTCTCTTGAACCCGGCTTGCCCGGCTAGATATTGAAGAGGAAGGTGATGACATCGCCGTCCCGAACCAGGTAGCTTTTCCCCTCCAGCCGCAGCCGCCCCTGTTTGCGCGCCTCGGCAAAGCCGCCGCATCCTATCAGGTCACCGTAGCCGATTACCTCGGCGCGGATAAAGCCCCGCTCCATATCAGTGTGTATTTTACCGGCGGCTCTAAGGGCGCTGGTCCCGTCCGGGATGGGCCATGCCTTGACCTCCTCCGAGGCGGTGGTGAAGAAAGAGACGAGCCCCAGCAGCTCATAGGCTAGCCCGATGGCGCGCTCCCGCCCCGATTCCCTCAGGTTATACTCGGCACGGAGCTCTCCCGCCATCGCCTCATCCAGCTGAACCAGCTCCATTTCCAGCTTGCCGCAGAGGGCAATGGCACGGCACTGCTGCCGGGAGTACTCCGAGTCCAGCTGTGCCTCCAGCGCTCCCGCCCCGGCGAGCTGCTCCTCGTCAACATTGACCGCAATCAATAGTGGTTTGGCGGTAAGGAGCTGAAAGTTGGCGATAAGTATTTCCTCATCGGGGGAGAGGGTAAGCTCCCGGATGGGCATGTCCTTTTCCAGGCTGGTCCTGAGCTTCAATACTGTCTCCCTCTCGTGAAGGAGGTGCGGCCGCTCCGGCGGTTTGGCTCCCTTCAGGGATTCCTCTATCCGGGCAAGCCGCCGTTCAAGAATAGCCAGGTCAGAGACCGCCAGCTCCAGACCGATGGCGGCAACATCCCGCTTTATGTCAAGGCTACCTTCACTATGAGGGATACTTTCATCCCGGAAGGCGCGGACAACCGCTGCCAGAACATCGGCATTGCTGAGCTGTGCCAGCAGCTCGCCGCCGATACCCCGGCTTTCTACCTGCCCCCCGGCGGAAGCGCCACTGTCAATGAACCTGACCTCGGTGGGGACAACCTTCCTGGGGTGAAGAAGGTCGGCAAGCCCCTTGAGGCGCTGGTCGGGAACCTTGGCGACCCCGATGTGGGGGGCGGGGCTGGTGGTAGCTGCCCTTACCCCGGTCAGGGCATTAAAGACGCTCGTCTTGCCGCTCTTCGTCAGCCCGATGATGCCAATATCCACACTCATGGTTCAGACCCAGCCCACCCCCGGGCAATACGGCGAGGGGCGGCAATCATGTGGCTCTATTCTACTCCTTGCCCGCTTTTTGTTCAATAAACAAGCCGGCTTACCGGCGGGGGGAAATTAGTGGTAAAATAGGGCAGCCACCGGCGGGGAGGTAAGGCTTGCTCTACATACTGACCGGCGAGGATAATTTCTCCATTCACCAGGCGCTTGAGGAGATAAAAGGGGGGATGGGTGACCCGGCACTGCTATTCGTCAATACCACCTCTCTTGAGGGGCAGCAGCTCACCCTGGCGCAGCTGCAAAATGCCTGTGAAACGGTGCCCTTCCTGGCAGAAAGGCGGCTGGTTATTATCAGCGGTCTCCTGGAGCGCTTTGAGCCCGGGGATAGAGCCCGGCGGGGGAAGAAAAAAGCGGCGGCAAACAACCAGCAGGACGGGTATAAGGCACTGGCAGCCGGTATCCGCCAGATACCGGACAGCGCCGTGCTGGTATTGATAGACGGCAGGATAGGTGCCGCTAACCCCCTGCTCAAGGAGATTTCGGGCGGAGCGAAAATAAGGAAATTTTCCCCGCCGAGGGGTGACGAGCTGCGGCAATGGGTCAAACAGCATGTGGCGAAAAAAGGCGGCGGCATATCCCCACAGGCAACAGACCTGCTAGCCAGACTCATTGGCGGCAACCTGCTGGCTATGGACAGCGAGATTGAGAAGCTGACCCTCTTCGCCTCCGGGCGCCGTATTGAGGAAGAGGACGTAAGACTGCTCACCAGCCAGGGCCAGGAGGCAAACGTCTTTGCCATGGTTGACGCCATCCTTGAGTTCAAAGCCAGCGCTGCCGAGCAGCTACTCCAGCAGCTGCTGCAAAGGGGCGCTGCCCCGGCTTATCTCCTGACCATGCTATCGCGGCAGGTCCATATGGTAGTCCGGGCTAAGGAGCTGAGGAAGCAGGGGAAATCCGAGCCAGAGATGCAGAGCCGGCTGGGTTTGAAGAGTGAGTTTGCCCTGCGCAAAACGCTGGAGCAGGCGGCTCGCTATCCTCTGGGGCAGATGGAGAAGATATACCATAAACTCCTGGAGACAGACCTGTCAATAAAAACGGGGCGGTGCGAGGGGGAGATCGCCCTTACCATCCTGCTTGCCGAGCTGTGCCAGAGGCACCGGGGGTAGATGGTCTGCCCCAATATTCTGCCTCACCCTTACCGCTAATGGAAGCTACTCTATCGTACTCAATATTGACAAGTTGGTGGTGGTGGTGGTAAATTATTCCACCAGTTTCCGGAAACAAGGCGAACTCGTTAACCGGGCTGTTTCTCTCCAAACCCGGACAGGCAGAGCAGCAAATGATGGAAGACCAAGAGACTGACAATGTCCGTCTGAGGGAGCTGTGCCGCCAGAGACTATCACAGAGACGGCTGGTTCTCGCCAGCAATCGGGGACCTATTGAATTCCACCTTGCCAGTGACCAGCAGCTTGAAGCCCGCCGTGGCAGCGGGGGTGTGGTCACCGCCCTCAGCAGCGTCAGTAAATTCCTTGAGGTTGACTGGGTTGCCAGTACCATGGGAGAGGGCGACCGGCAGGCAGTACAGCGAGCGCATCAGGGGCATATCAAGATTTCCCTCGCCGGTGAAACCCTCTATCTGCGCTTTGTTGTCACGCCGCGGAATACATATCATAAGTTCTACAGTATCATTTGCAACCCGCTACTGTGGTTCCTGCAGCACTACATGTGGAACGCCGCCCGCACCCCGAATATTGATTACGCCGTACACGATGCCTGGGAGAACGGCTACGTTCCGGTAAATCAAGCCTTTGCCCAGACGGTTATTGAGGAAACAAAGGGGGAGGGACCGCCCCCGATAGTGATGCTTCATGACTACCATCTCTACCTAGCCGGTGGCTACATCCGGGAACAGAGACCAGACCTGATAATTGAGCACTTCACCCACATCCCCTGGCCATCACCAACCTACTGGCAGCTGCTGCCGGACAGTATGCGCCAGCCAATCTTCCAGAGCCTGTGCTCGGTTGATATCTTTGGCTTGCAGACTGCCCGTGATGTGCGCAATTTCCTCCACTGCTGCCAGGCATTTGTTGCCGGGGCTGATGTTGACTACGGACAGCAGACCGTCCGGATAAACAGGCACACGGTTCAGGTCAGGGCTTACCCGATATCCATTGATGTCGCCGGTCTGCACAAAGCCCTTACCCTGCCGGTGTTGAAGGAGTATGAGGAAAAGCTATACCCCCTCTGCGGGGAGCAGACCATAGTCCGGGTAGACCGGGCGGAGCCGAGCAAGAATATCCTGCGCGGCTTCCGGGCTTTTGAAACACTGCTGCAGCGCTACCCCCAGTTCCAGGGCAGGGTCAAATTTATTGCCTTTATGGTGCCGACCAGAACCCACCTCAGGCAGTACCGGCGGTATATTGAGGAGGTCATCCAGACAATTGAAGCCATAAACGAGCAGTACGGCACCGAGGACTGGCAGCCAATCAGCTACTTCTACGAGAATAACTATTTGCAGGCTATCGCCGGTATGCGCCTGTATGACGTTCTCCTGGTCAATGCCGTTATTGATGGGATGAACCTGGTAGCCAAGGAAGGGCCCACGGTCAATAGCCGTGATGGCGTCCTGATACTCTCCGAAACGGTAGGAGCCTGGGAGCAGCTGGGGCAGCACTGCCTCACCGTGGCACCAGCCGACATTAAGGGGACGACTGAAGCCCTCTACACGGCGCTGACAATGCCTGCCGAGGAGAGGCGCCGGCGTGCCATGGCGCTGAAGCAGTCAATTGAGAAAGAGGATGTCAGCAACTGGCTCTGGTGCCTGCTTGAGGATACCGCTAACCTGGTGGAACAGCAGCCTGAGACAACCACTCTAGAAAGCGCTCCACATCTCTAACCCCGTTCAGGGTAAAATCGGCTTCGGCAGTCAGGTTTTCCGGCATCTCCCGGCTGATTACCCCGATAGCCAGCCCGTGAAAGCCCGGGTCCCGGGAGGCACCGCGTACTGCCCGGAAGGCATCAATATCAGTGCTGTCATCCCCCAGATAGATAGCGCCGCGCAGGCGGTACCTCTCTATCAGCCCCGTTACCGCCGTTCCCTTGTCCGCCCCCGGTGGCAGGAGGTCAATTACCCTCCTCCCCGGCATGATGTGGAGCTTCTCCGTCTGAGGCAGCTGCCGGAGGGCAGCCATAATTTCCCCCCGTGCCTGCTCTGGCTCGGGGTGGAGGCGGTAGTGGATGGAAACAGTCAGCTGCTTGTCCTCAATCCGGATGCCCTCTTCCGGCAATAGCCGGACCAGCTCTTCAATAACCGGGCGGATAATTCCGGAGTAAGCTGCGCCCTCCCCGGTCATCTCCAGCTGCCCCTCCGCCCACACCTCCAGACCATGGTTGCCGATATAGACCATGCCCTCAACCCTCACCATGTCCCGGACGGTAACCGCCTGCCTCCCGGAGATAGCGGCGACCAGAACTACCCGGCGGCAGAGGAGAGAGAGGTAGCGGCGGCACACGGGGGAGACCAGGGCTTCTTCCGGGGTAGGCGCCGTCGGGCTTATCGTGCCGTCAACATCGGTAATCAGCCCGAAGCGGGTCTGCCTGAGGGCTTTCTCTATTAAGTCCAGATGCTCAAAAGCGTAGGGCATGAGCTAAATTTAGCACGATGCCAGCCTTGCGTCAATCTACCGGGGGGGTTATAATCAAGCTGGCGGAAATATCGCCTGCCCGCGATATGGCGCATGCGGGAAACAGGGAAGTATTCTCCCCTAACAAGACCTGGCGAGGAGAGCAGGATGAAGGTTCGTAAAGCGGTTATTACGGCGGCGGGCTGGGGAACCCGGTTCCTCCCCATTACCCGGTCGCAGCCCAAGGAGATGCTGCCCCTGGTAAATAAACCACTGATGCAGTATGTGGTGGAAGAGGCGATTGCCTCCGGTATCACCGATATTATTATAATCACGGCTATGGGCAAGCATGCCATTGAGGACTACTTTGACCGCAATTTTGAGCTGGAGCATTTCCTGCAGCAAAAGGGGGAGACCGGGCTGCTGGAGGAGATGCGCCAGCTCTCCAACCTGGTTGATATCTGCTACATCCGGCAGAAGGAGCAGCTGGGTCTCGGTCATGCCGTTCTAACCGCCAGGGATATTGTTGGCGAGGAGCCCTTTGCCGTTATTCTCCCCGACGATATCGTTGACAGCCGGGTGCCCTGCCTGAAACAGATGCTGGAGGTCTACGAGGAGTACGGAGGCAGTGTCATTGCCGTTGAGCCGCTCCCCCCCCAGGACATAGTCAAGTACGGCGTTATCGCCGGAGAGCCGGTCTCGGAGCGGGTGTACCGGCTCTCCGGTCTTGTTGAGAAGCCGGAGCCGGAGCTTGCCCCGTCCAACCTGGGGATAGTGGGGCGCTATATCCTGACCCCGCAGATATTCAGTGCCCTGGAAGCTACCCCGCCGGGCCGTACCCAGGAGATCCAGCTTACCGATGCCCTGCAGCTACTGCTGGCGCAAGAGGCAATATATGCCTACGTGTTTGACGGGGTACGCCATGATACCGGCACCCCGGCAGGCTGGCTCAAGGCAACGGTTTCTTTTGCCTTAAGACACCCCGACTTCGGACAGGAACTGAGGAAATATTTGAAACAATTGCTCTAGGTACCCTGGAGCGTTATCCACTCCCTTGCCGGATAGTAATCTAATGGTGCCTACCTGATTGCAGCGTCATGCCGATGCTCAGTAGATACAGTCTGTGGACTCTCCTAACCGCCAGCACCCTGACCGTCATGGCTGGTTCGATTATAGTACCAGTGATAAACATGATGAGAGAGGCGCTGGATGTTGATGTCGCTTCAATAGGCTTTGTCATAACCGCCTATGCCCTTTTTATCGCTATTTTCAGCCCCGTGATGGGGATTCTGGTTGACCGGGTAGGGACAAGGCGCCCCTTAATCTTTGGCCTGGTGCTCTACGGACTTGCCGGTGGTTCCGGATTATTTATCACCTCCTACTGGCCAATGATTGTTAGCCGAGCCCTCTTTGGCATTGGCGTTGCGGCTATTTTCACCTCCATCACGGTGATTATTTTGAATTCTTACCAAGGAAAACAGCGAAATAAGGTCATGGGATGGCGGATAAGCGCCAACAGTTTTGGTGGTGTCATCTGGCCTTTAATTGGAGGAGCTCTTGGCGCGCTTTCCTGGAATCTGCCTTTTGCTGTCTACATGGTAGCCTTTGTTCTTGCCCTGGTGGTATGGAGGACAATACCGGACATCCAACCCGTAAAGACCCAGGACGACAGCAAGCCGAGTTCACTGAGCATGGTTTTCCGGAAGTACCCCGTACTATACGCGATTTATGGGCTTACC
>CAZFCV010000033.1:0-4640 GCA_964517985.1 uncultured Dehalococcoidales bacterium
TGGCACCTCGATGTCGGCTCGTCGCATCCTGGGGCTGAAGCAGGTCCCAAGGGTCGGGCTGTTCGCCCGTTAAAGCGGTACGCGAGCTGGGTTCAGACCGTCGTGAGACAGGTCGGTCTCTATCCGTCGTGGGCGTTGCAGATTTGAGGGGAGCTCTCTCTAGTACGAGAGGACCGAGAGGGACAGACCGCTGGTGTGCCAGTTGTCCCGCCTGGGGCATCGCTGGGTAGCTATGTCTGGAAGGGATAAGCGCTGAAAGCATCTAAGTGCGAAGCCCACCCCAAGATGAGATCTGCCACCGGTTAAACCGGGTAAGACCACAGGTAGACTACCTGTTTGATAGGCGGCAGGTGTAAGCATGGTAACATGTTCAGCTTAGCCGTACTAATGGTCGAGGGCTTGGCCTGCTTCAGAGTTGATATTAGCAAAAACGAAGAAATCCACGGCTTAAAACACTCAAACCGTGGATTTTTTTGTGATACGATAGCGGGCTTATTTTTTATAGGAGGCCGGAACTCCGCTCTTTAAAAGCTTTGCATCTGAGCACAGCTTCTCGGCTATTTTCGCTTTTTGCGGAAACGAGGCAGTAGCACGCTTCTTGTCCAAAGCAGCTCTTGATTTGTTACGTGCCTGCCAGAACTCTTTGGTATCTTTCATATAATGAACTTTGCTCATCATCAAACCTGCTAATGATATCTATAAGCAACCCTTTGTCTGCCTTATCCAACAGACCCCGTATTGCTATTCTATCTTTTGGGCGAAATGCTGTCAATAACAACACGATTAAGTATTCTAGTTTTACGACTTTGGCACGGATATCCTCAAACGATACTGAATCAGCCTCAACTATTGCCTGGTTGAATAAGGGGGAAATGTAGTTTGGTAGAAATTGAACTGGCATATCGTCAATGAAAATATAAACATCTTCTATTTTGTTTCCTTGCGCCCGGAAATGTTCGTATAGCTTGTGGTAATCCTCCTCACCTGACAATAGCACGAGGATATCCAGGTCATAGGTGAAAACCGGCAAATCATAATACATCACCGCATAACCACCACCAATCGCGTAATCCTGGATGATGCTGGTAGCCTTAAGGTCGTTCAGGCACGCTAACACATTCTTAAGCCCCACGTTAGCCCCCTTTGTTAGCGCATTATAGCATACTCGCTATTAATTCAGGCTAAAAAAGTAGTGACCTATCCCCCTTTCCCCCTTCCCTTGGGGATTGGTGAAGGGAAGGGGGAAGATTTTGTAGAGAGGCGTAAAGCCCCTCTCAGACAATTTCACCCTGCTTTACCCTTTGGTCAGGTTTGGTTTATAACCGCTATTCATTTGATTCAAGCTCATCGGATACGGACTCAAGTCTCCTCTCGATTTCCTGAAGTGTTTTTCTGGTTTCACCTATGCTCTTTTCAAGCCGCGCGAAATATATACTCATTCCCAGAATGAATCCAACCAGAAGCAAGTAATATCCGCAAAGTCCCAGTACCATCCATTTATCAAATGATGGCGATGCAGTCTCAAATACGCCAGTCCTAAGAGCGTTATCCAGCCGCCCGAATGAAGTAAACAGAAACATCGTTGGTGCAACTCTAATAATTATTCCTAATATGCGAGCACCCCAGTCTTTCAGACGGGTATGTATCAAAATCAGCCAGAAGTATATGGATAACCAAGACGCTTCAGCGTATGACCACCAATTGTGATTATCTAATCGTACATTTAAGATAATTAGTGCTATACCAGAACATGTAGCCACAAGCGATACGATAGTTAACCAATTCTTAAGTACATGGTTTTTCGTTAGCTCACGTAGTCGTTGTGGAGTTATCCCAAACCAAGTGAGTATAGCAAGAGTAAAGGCGATAACGGTTATTATGTTTATAATACCTTGTGTCATGTTTAGCATGATTATAGCTACTATATTTATATAAAACAATATATCCGAAACAGCAGTCCAAGAGGGGCTTTACGCTCCTCTTTTTTTCTTCACCCCTTCCCTTCAAAGGAGAGAGGAGAAACGGAGAGTTTCAGGAAAGGCGGAGCCTCTCTCCTAAACACCTCCCCCTTCCCCTTATCAAGGGGAAGGGGGACAGAGGGGGATGGGGTTAATAACCCTGCTATCTAATACTTTAGGATGATTGACTTTAGAAAATCCATCGTGTATACTGAGCAAGGAAAGGCTGACAAGGGTCAACCCAAGAACATTTAACATTTGAATCATGAAGCGGGCTACTGCAAGCCCTCTGGTGGTTAGAGCGGGGTGGAACCACCCGTTCCCATCCCGAACACGGAAGTGAAACGCCCCAGCGCAGACGATACTGAGGGGGCAACTCCTTGTGGAAAATATGCCACTGCCAGGGGGCTTTTGACTATCGGTCATGGCTGTTTTATAATCTAATTAGGTGACACCATCACCTAAGAGGCAGAAAAATGGCGAGTAGATTTGAGAAGTTCTCCGAGCGAGCCCGGCGGGTGCTCACCTTCGCCCAGGAAGAGGCGCAGCACTTTAACCACAGCTACATCGGGACCGAGCATATCCTGCTCGGCCTGGTGCGGGAGGATGAGTGCGTCGCCGCCAAGGTTCTGATGAACCTCGGCGTTGGCTTGAGCAAGGTGCGCTCGGCAGTGGAATTTATCATTGAGCGTAACGAGAAGCCAGCCACCGGTGAAATCGGGCTTACCCCCCGGGCAAAGAGGGTCATTGAGCTGGCGATAGATGAAGCCCGCAGCCTGGGGCATAACTACATCGGCACGGAGCACCTCCTGCTGGGGCTGCTCCGCGAGGGGGAGGGGATTGCCGCCAGCGTTCTGGACAGCTTCGGCATCAGCCTGGAGCGAGCCCGAGCCGAGATTGTCCGCGTCATCAGCCAGACCACCGCCCGCCCCCGCTCCACCCGCTCCACATCCCGCACCCCCACCCTGGACCAGCTGGGCATTGACCTGACCGAGCTTGCCCGCTCCGATAAGCTTGACCCGGTCATCGGGCGCAGCAAGGAGATCGAGCGGGTTACCCAGATACTTTCCCGGCGGACAAAGAATAACCCGGCGCTTATCGGCGAGCCCGGCGTGGGCAAGACAGCCATTGTTGAGGGGCTGGCACACCGGATTGCCGCCGGTGACGTTCCGGAGACACTGGCTGGCAAACGCCTGGTAACGCTGGACATGCCGGCAGTGGTAGCGGGGACAAAATACCGCGGCGAGTTTGAGGAGCGCCTGAAGAAGGTCATTGATGAGCTAAAAGGCGCCGGTAACTGCGTGCTCTTTATTGACGAGTTCCACACCATGGTCGGCGCCGGGGCGGCGGAGGGGGCGGTTGATGCCGCCAATATCCTCAAACCATCGCTGGCACGGGGGGAGCTCCAGTGCATCGGCGCCACCACCCTTGACGACTACCGCAAGTACATAGAGCGGGACCCGGCTCTGGAGCGGCGTTTCCAGACGATTCTGGTGCAGGAGCCGTCGACTGAGGAAACAGTACAGATTCTGCACGGCATTAAGGAGCGCTACGAGGAGCACCACCGCCTGACCATAAGCGATGAGGCGCTGGCCTCGGCGGCAACGCTAGCCTCCAGATACATACCGGACCGCTTTCTCCCCGATAAGGCGATTGACCTTGTTGACGAGGCGGCATCAAGGGTGAGGATTCGCTACCGCAGCATACCGCTCAGCCTGAAGGAAGCCAAGCAGCTTGAGGACAGCGTGCGCCGGGAGAAAGAGGCTGCCCTGGCTACCCAGCAGTACCAGTACGCCGCCGAGCTGCGCACCCGGGAGCTCCAGCTTGAGGAAAAGATAAAACATATTCAAGAGGAGTGGCAGAGCGAGCAGGAGCAGCAGACGCCGGTGGTAACCACCGAGGATATTGCCGAGGTCGTCAGCATGTGGACCGGCGTTCCCGCAGTGCAGCTTACCAGTGACGAGACCAGCCGTCTCCTCAAGATGGAGGAGGCGCTGCACAAGCGCATTATTGGCCAGGATGAGGCGATAAATATTATCGCCAAGGCGGTGCGGCGAGCCCGCGCCGGACTCAAAGACCCGCGGCGGCCCATCGGCAACTTCGTCTTCCTCGGACCGACCGGCGTCGGCAAGACGGAGCTGGTCAGGGCACTGGCGGAGTTCATGTTCGGCAGCGAGGACACGCTCATCCGGCTTGATATGTCCGAGTTCATGGAGAGACACACGGTCGCCCGGCTGGTCGGCGCCCCACCGGGATATGTCGGCTATGAGGAAGGCGGGCAGCTAACCGAGGCGGTAAGGCGCAAGTCATACTGCGCCATACTGCTGGACGAGATTGAGAAGGCGCACCCCGACGTCTTCAACATACTGCTGCAGATATTTGATGACGGGCATCTCACCGATGCCAAGGGGCGCCGGGTTGATTTCCGCAACAGCATTATCGTTATGACCAGCAATGTCGGTGCCGAGCTCATCCGCAAGGGGAGCAGCCTCGGCTTTGCCGTCCAGAGTGACGAGGCGAAAGCCCAGCAGCAGTCCTACGAGCAGATGAAGGAGAAGCTGCTCGGCGAGATGAAGAAGACCTTCCGCCCCGAGTTCCTCAACCGCATTGACAGCGTGGTTGTCTTCCACCCGCTCTCCAAGGAGGACATCCGGAAGATAGTTGACCTGATGCTGAGCATAG
>CAZFCV010000033.1:4650-10716 GCA_964517985.1 uncultured Dehalococcoidales bacterium
GGTCACCACAATTGCCTCTGACGTTCATCGGACGCAGCTGGTGGAAAAGGGGATAAAGCTGGAGGTAACCGATGCCGCCAAGGACTTCCTGGGGCAGAAGGGCTACGACGAGGTCTTCGGTGCCCGCCCGCTGCGCCGGGTAATCCAGAGCATGGTTGAGGACAAGCTCTCCGAAGACCTGCTGCGCGGCAAATTCAAGACCGGGGATACGGCAGTGGTTGACCTGGAAGGGGAGGAGATTATCGTCCACGCCGGCGTTGTCGGCGCCCTGGTGGCAGATGATATCAGCACCCTGCTGGGAGAAGATAGCCCTTAAATTGCCCCATCACATGTAGCTAAAAACCCAAATTTATTGTATTATAGAGGGCGGTTAGTTCAGAACAAGCACTGCAACCGTCCTTTTTGCGTACCGAGTGTGGTCGCCACCGGCTGGCGGGGGCGACAAAAAGAAAGGAGACCAGGAATTTGGCGCAAGAGCGAGTTGAGTTCCCCATAACGGGAAAGATAACCACCGTCAATGTCAAAGATGGGGATACGGTTCAGGAGGGGGACGTAATCTGTCTCCTGGAATCAATGAAGATGGAAAACCCGATATTAGCCCCGGTGGGGGGTAAAGTTACCCGGATAGGGCTTTCCCCCGGACAGGTGGTTGAGGCAGGCGAACTGGTCGCTATCATTGAATACTAGACGGAGCGGCGGGTTGGTAGTAACCGGAGAGGGGACTTTTAGATGACAGACTGGGGATTGATAGCCAAGATCGCCGGGGGCGGCTTCGGGGTGACCATCCTTGTCCTTGTTATCCTGTCACTGGTCTCCTGGGTGGTGGGGCTGATAGTACAGAGAACGGCGAAAGAGCCCAAAGAAAACTCAGCTAAGGGATAGGGTAAATGTTCGGCTTGTACGAAAGCGCCTTCGGCGCCCTGACCTGGGGCAATATCATAATGTTCGCTATTGCCGGGCTCCTTATCTACCTGGGTATTGCCCGGAAGATGGAGCCCGTCCTGCTGGTGCCCATAGGTATGGGCATCCTCATGGTCAACCTGCCCTTTGCCGGGCTGATGATATATACCCCGGAGGGATTCCCCGCCGAGGCAGGCTCGCTAAGTGAGCTGATAAGGTCTATCGGTGACGGCAAGATAGGGCTGCTTAATGTGCTCTACAGCTACGGGATTGAATCCGAGGTAATCCCCCTGCTCATCTTCCTCGGCGTGGGTGCCATGACCGACTTCCGCCCGACCATCGCCCGCCCGATATCCTTCCTCTTCGGGGCGATGGCGCAGCTCGGCGTCTTTATTGTCTTCTTCATCGCCTATGCCTCCGGGCTGTTCACGGTAAATGAGGCTGCCTGTGTCGGCATCATCGGCGGCTCCGATGGCCCACCGACGGTCTACCTCACCGCCGCCCTCGCCCCCCGGCTGCTGGGGCCTATTACGCTGGTCGCCTACTCCTACATGGCGCTGGTGCCCATCCTGCAACCACCGGTAATAAAGCTGCTCACCACCAGGAAGGAGCGCGCCATATTCATGAAGCCGCAGCTGCGCCCGGTCTCCAACCTGGAGGTTGTCCTCTTCCCCATAGTGATATTCCTGGTGGCGGCGCTGCTCGTCCCCAAATCAACCCCCCTCATCGGCATGTTCATGTTCGGCAATCTGCTCCGGGCAAGCGGGGTCACCGAGAGGCTGGCGCAATCCGCCGGCGGCGTCTTCATTGATGTCCTCACCTTCCTGCTGGGCATAACCGTGGGGGCGCTGATGCCGGCTTCGGTATTCCTCACCACCCAGACCATGGCTATCATTGCCCTCGCCGTGGTCGCCTTCGCCTGCGGCACCGCCGGTGGTATATGGACCGCCCAGCTGGTCAACCTCTTCCTGAAGGAGAAGATAAACCCGATGATAGGCGCCGCCGGGGTATCCGCCATCCCCATGTCCGCCCGGGTGGTACAGAAGATGGGGCAGGAGGCAAACCCGAGGAACTTCCTCATCATGCACGCCATGGGCCCCAATATGGCGGGGGCGGTTGCCACCTCGGTGGTGGCGGGGATATTCCTGGGCATGCTGGCATAGCCACCCTTGCATTGCCCCCCAAAATCAGGTAAAGTCAACCTGTGAAATCAGATAGAGCGCGTAGCATTTTCGTCTGCCAGCAGTGCGGCAAGGAGAGCCTCAAGTGGCTAGGGCGCTGCCCCAGCTGCCAGCAGTGGAACAGCTTTGTGGAAACCGCGGTGGCGGCACCGGAGACCTCCCGGCGCACCGCCTTCCCGACCAGCCTCCCCCAGGAGCTGTCCCAGATAACCACCGACGTGGCGGCGCGCGCCGTGCTCCCCCTGGCTGAGTTCAACCGCGTGCTGGGTGGGGGGCTGGTCGCCGGCTCCCTGGTGCTCATCGGCGGCGACCCCGGAATCGGCAAATCAACCCTCCTCCTCCAGGTCTCGTCACTGGTGGCACAGGCGGGGGGCAGGGTGGTCTACATCTCCGGGGAAGAGACCCCGCGCCAGATAAAGCTCCGGGCGGAGCGCCTGGGGGTGAAGGGGGAGGGGCTCTATCTCCTGACGGAGACCGACCTTGATATCATCCTTGACCAGATAGAGCGTCTGCAGCCCGCCCTGGCGGTCATTGACTCCATCCAGACGGTACACCTGCCCGAGCTGGGGGCGTCACCGGGCAGCCTGACCCAGGTGAGAGAGTCGGCGGCAAGGCTCATGCAGCGCGCCAAGCTGAGCGCCGTGCCCATCCTCATTGCCGGGCACGTGACCAAGGACGGGGCGATTGCCGGTCCCCGGGTGCTGGAGCACGTCGTTGACGTGGTGCTCTACCTGGAGGGCGAGCCGTTCAGCGCCTACCGATTGCTGAGGTGCGTCAAGAACCGCTTCGGCTCCAGCAACGAGGTCGGCGTATTTGAGATGAAAGAGCCGGGGCTCATGGAGGTGGATAACCCCTCGCAAGCCTTCCTCTCCCAGCGGCAGGGAGAGGCGGCAGGCTCGGCGGTGGTACCAACACTGGAGGGGACGCGCCCGCTGCTGGTGGAGAATCAGGCGCTGACCACCCCCACCAGCTTCGGCTTGCCGCGGCGCACCGCCAACGGGGTGGACTTTAGCCGGCTGCTCCTGGTCACGGCGGTACTGACGAAGCGGCTCGGCTTGAAGCTGGGCAACCAGGATATCATCGCCAGCGTCACCGGCGGGCTCAAAGTTAGCGAGCCGGCGGCGGATTTAGGAATTGCCCTCGCCATCACCTCCAGCTTCCGGGACACGGGGACTGACCCCGGGCTGGCGGCAATCGGCGAGATAGGCTTGACCGGGGAACTGCGGGCAGTCTCCCAGCTGGAGAGGCGGGTAACGGAAGCCGCCCGGCTGGGCTTTGAGCGGTGCCTGGTGCCAAAAGCGGGCACCGGGATAAAAACAAGGGGCATTGAGCTCATCCCAGCCAGCAACTTAAGGGAAGCGGTAAGGGTGGGGCTGGTAAAATGAAAGTCTCTGCTATTATCGCCGCTGCTGGCAGGGGGGAGCGGATGGGCGGGGTGGACAAGGTGTTCGCCCCCCTCGGCGGGAAGCCGCTGCTTGCCCGGGTAATTGAGGTCTTCCAGCAATGTGAGGCTGTCAGCCAGATAGTGGTGGTGGTAAGCGAGGAGAACGTCATGCGCTGCCGGGAGCTGGTGGCGGTGGAGGGGTGGTCTAAGGTAAGCGAGGTTTGCGCCGGCGGGGAAAGGCGCCAGGACTCGGTTGCCGCCGGCTTGAGCCGGCTCAAGGACTGCCGCTGGGTGGTGATTCATGACGGTGCCCGGCCCTTCTTAAGCGAGGAGCTAATCCAGCGCGGGCTTGAGGAAGCCGGGGAGACCGGGGCGGCGGTGGCGGCGGTTCCGGTGAGCGACACCATCAAGACCGCCGGCGATGACCTGATAGTGCGGGAGACGCTGCCCCGCGATAGCCTGTGGGCGGTGCAGACGCCGCAGGTATTCCGCTATGATATCATCCAACAGGCATACCGGCAGGTATCCGCCGGGGTTACCGATGATGCCACAATGGTGGAGCAGCTGGGCTACCGGGTTAAGCTCTACACGGGCTCTTATGGTAATATAAAGATAACCACACCCGACGACCTGGCGTTAGCCGGGGTCTTGTGGCAGAAGTATGACCGGAAGTAAGCAGCGTATCGGTATTGGCTATGACGCCCACCGCCTGGTCTCCGGACGGCGGCTGGTGCTGGGCGGGGTAGAGATCCCCTTTGACCGGGGGCTCGGCGGCTGGAGCGATGCCGATGTCCTCACCCACGCCGTTATTGATGCCCTGCTCGGGGCGGCGGCGCGGGGGGATATCGGCAACCACTTCCCGCCCGGTGAGGCGCAGTACCGGGATATCTCCAGCCTGACCCTGCTGGAGAGGGTACGGGGCGAGCTTACCGAGCACGGCTGGCAGGTGGGCAACATTGATGCCACCATTATTGCCGAAAAGCCGGTGCTGGGGGAGTATATTGACGGCATGCGGCAGCAGCTCAGCCGGACACTGGGGGTTGCGGTTAGCCGGGTAAGCATCAAGGCGAGCACCAGCGACGGGCTCGGCTCTATCGGTCGGGGGGAGGGGATGGCGGCAATGGCGGTAGCCACCATTGAGGGCGCAGCTGAATGAATAAAACAAGCCAGGCAGTCTGCCTCCGCAGAGCACTGGACTGCGTCTGTCTTTTGCCCCGGAAAACCGGGGCAACGAGCCAGTGGAGTTCCGTCAAGGAGGGGGATTATCGCAATGTCGCTTATCAGCAGTATTAGAAATGATATCAGAGCCATTCTGGAAAATGACCCGGCAGCTACCGGCACCCTGGAGGTGCTGGTAGCCTACCCCGGCTTTCATGCCCGCCAGTTTCACCGCCTGTCCCATACCCTGTTCCGGTGGCACATCCCGGTCCTGCCCCGGTTCATGTCCCACGTCAACCGGTTCCTGACCGGTATTGAAATCCACCCCGGAGCCAGAATCGGAGAGGGGGTGTTTATTGACCACGGGATGGGAGTAGTCATCGGCGAGACCGCCGAAATCGGGGACGGCGTCATCCTGCACCAGGGGATAACCCTGGGCGGCACCAGCCGGCAGCGCACCAAGCGCCACCCCACGCTGGGCGATAACGTGGTCGTCGGTGTCGGTGCCCAGCTCATCGGCAACATCACCATCGGTGATAACAGCAAGGTCGGTGCCGGCTCCGTGGTGGTCACCTCGGTGCCCGCCAACGCCACCGTTATCGGCGTTCCCGGGCGCGTGGTCGCCATCAGAAACCCGGACAGCGACACCGTGGAGAAGCTGCCCGACCCGGTATGGGAAAAGCTGGAGAAGCTGGAGAGGAAAATCGCCCGGCTGGAGAGACGCCTGGCTAAGGGTTCAGGAGAGCAAAAGTGAAGGTATTTAACACCCTGTCCGGAAAGAAGGAGGAGTTTCTGCCCGGGGGCGACGAGGTCCGGATGTATGTCTGCGGCGTTACCCCCTATGATGACGCCCATATCGGGCACGCCATGAGCTATATCATCTTTGACGTTGTCCGGCGCTACCTGAAATACCGGGGCTACAAGGTCAGGTACGTGCAGAACATCACCGATATTGACGATAAGATTATAGACCGGGCAAACCAGCTCGGCATCCCCACAGAGGAGCTGGCGGGAAGGTTCAGCGACAGCTTCCTTGCCGATATGGATTCCCTCAATATCCGCCCCGCCGACGAATACCCCCGGGCGACCGGGGAGATAGCCAAGATAATTGAGGTTATAGGGGGGCTGGTGGATAGCGGGCACGCCTATCCGGCAGGGGGCAGCGTCTACTTCCGGGTGCGGAGCGATGCCGACTACGGCAAGCTGGCGCACCGCAGCCTGGGATCAATGATGGCGGGAGCCCGCATTGAAGCCGGGGAGGAGAAGGAGCACCCGATGGACTTCGTCCTGTGGAAGGCGTCAAAGCCGGGCGAGCCATCATGGGATAGCCCGTGGGGGAAGGGCAGGCCGGGGTGGCACATTGAGTGCAGCGCCATGTCCCTGAAATACCTCGGCGAGACCCTGGATATCCACGGCGGCGGGCAGGACCTGATTTTCCCCCAC
>CAZFCV010000034.1:0-10244 GCA_964517985.1 uncultured Dehalococcoidales bacterium
ACTATATCCCTCTGGATTGTATTAGTCCTGGGTTTCTTCATTGGCGTGCTATCCGGGCTTATCGGCGTTGGCGGTGGCTTCCTCATGGTGCCGTCTCTGGTCTATCTTGTCGGGCTACCCTCCTTCATGGCGGTTGGCACCGACCTGTTCCAGATAGTCTTCTCCGCTGCCTACGGCTCCACCCGGCATGCTATGAGCGGGAACGTTATCATCTTTGCTGCCTTCATCATGGTGCTTGCCTCCAGTGTAGGGGTGCAATTCGGGGTGCTGGCTACCCGCTACGTGCGCGGTGTGTCCGTGCGCTTTATCCTGGGCGTTTCCATTCTGCTGGCGGCTCTGGGCAGTCTCCTCAAGCTGTTGAGTATCCTGCTGGCGCCGGCGCCCCTGCTTGAGTTGTGGTCATTGGTGGTCATCTTCGCTGGCATGGGGCTGGCGGTGTTAATGATTGCCCTGCTGTTTGCCATGTCTCTTCGCTACCGGAGGGGCAAGGGTATACCACCCTGGCTGAAATCAATGGTGACCTAGCCTGCCTTGACGCTGCTCCACCGCCTCTGCTAAAATTTGCCTGGGTATCCCCGATTAATTCTCCCGGAAAGCATGACTTAAGGAGACTGGCTATGGCTGTTGATTATCAGAAGGAAGGCAGGATTGCTATCTTTACCCTTAACCGCCCGGAGGCGATGAATGCCCTCAGTGTGCCGGCGGCACGGGAGCTGCATGATGCCATGGTGGACTTCCGTGATGACCCGGAGCTCTGGGTGGGCATTATTACCGGGGCGGGGGAGAGGGCTTTTTGCGGCGGCGCCGATATAAAGGACACCCTGCCCTTCGTCAAGGAGAACCGTGACCGCCCCTGGGCATTCCCGGCGACTATCATGCGGGGGCTGGACATCTGGAAGCCGCTTATCGCCGCTATCAACGGGATGGCGCTGGGTGGCGGTCTGGAGATAGCCCTTGCCTGCGATTTGCGGATAGCCTCTGAGACGGCTCGCCTGGGCACGCCGGAGGTGACGCTGGGGCTGCTCCCCGGCTGGGGGGGCACCCAGAGATTACCCCGCATGATTCCCTGGTGCAAGGCGGCGGAGATGCTGCTCATGGGCAGAATTATTGATGCCCAGGAGGCACACCGCATTGGTCTGGTGAACAAGGTTGTCCCGCCGGAGCAGGTCTTGTCCGAGGCTAGGGAGTGGGCGGAGGCTATCTGTCAGGCAGGGCCCCTGGCGGTGAGGGCGGTTAAGGAGGCGATGGTGAGGGGCAGCAGTATGACACTGGATGACGGCTTGCGGCTGGAAAACGCCCTCAATGCCTCCCTCTTCGGCACCGAGGACTTTACGGAGGGCACCACCGCTTTCGTGGAGAAGAGAAAGCCGGACTATAAGGCAAAATAACCCCTTTATGCTGATGCTTTCTCCATTTTTAGTCCGTTCTGGAGGGGCATCCCGGTGAATCGGGCTATTTATCGGCGTGGCTTAGCCGGAAGCGAAGGAATAACGACGAGAAGGAGAAGATGCTATGAGCGAAGCAGTAATTGTTAGTGGCGTGAGGACGCCGATAGGTAATTACGGGGGAGCACTACAGGATACCCCGGTGGTGCAGCTGGGCAGTATTGCCATCAGGGAAGCCCTGAAGAGGGCTGGCTTGCGCCCCAGGCGGGACCCGGAGGTGCTGGGCTATGCCCCGGAGATATTCAAAGACGCCGGTCTGATTGAGCTGGAGGAGAAGTATTACCACTGGGAGGATTCCCAGAAAGAGGTGCGGATAGACGAGGTCATAATGGGCAATGTCCTCCAGGCGGGGCAGGGGCAGAATACGGCGCGCCAGGCGGCAATCTATGCCGGCATCCCCAAGGAGGTGAATGCCTTTACCGTGAATAAAATCTGTGCCTCGGGGATGAAGGCGGTGGCGCTGGCTGCCCAGTCAATAAAGGCGGGCGATGCCGAGGTTGTTGTTGCCGGCGGAATGGAGAACATGAGCCGCGTCCCCTACTACCTGCCCCAGGCGAGGTGGGGTGCCCGCATGTTCAACGCCGAGATGGTTGACGGCATGGTGCATGACGGGCTATGGGAGGTGTTCTATAACTATCATATGGGGATAACATCGGAGAATATCGCCGAGAAGTACGGCATATCCCGGCAGGAGCAGGACGAGTTTGCCCTGATGAGCAACCAGCGGGCGCTGGCTGCTATCCAGGATGGCACATTCAAGGATGAGATAGTCCCCGTTGAGGTCAGGCAGAGGAAGGAGACAAGGCTGTTTGACACCGACGAGCACCCCAGGGAGACCTCCGTGGAGGCTCTGGGCAGGCTGCCGGCGGTGTTCAAGAAGGACGGCTCGGTGACGGCTGGTAATGCCTCCGCGATAACCGATGCCGGCGCCGCCCTGGTGGTGATGTCGGCGGAGAAGGCAAGGGGGCTTGGCTTGGAGCCGCTGGCGACCATCCGCTCCTATGCCTCCGGCGGGGTTGACCCGGCTTTCATGGGTATAGGGGTGGTTCCGGCGGCAAAGCAGGCGCTCAAATTAGCCGGTCTTAGCCTGGCGGACATTGACCTCATTGAGCTGAACGAAGCCTTTGCCTCGCAATCGCTGGGCGTTGTCCGGGAGCTGGGGCTTGATTTGGACAGGGTGAACCCCCATGGCGGCGGAATCTCGCTGGGGCATCCCATCGGCTGCACCGGAGCCCGGATTATCGTTACCCTTATCCATGAGATGAGGCGCCGGAGCCTGCGCTTCGGTCTGGCGACACTGTGCATTGGCGGTGGTCAGGGGATGGCGGTAATTGTAGAGAAGGGGTAGCGCTACCCCTTCTTTTCATACTCCGGGCACCAGGTAGCGTTGGGGCGGGCGGGGTTGCGACAGGCACTGCGCCAGTTCCACTTGCACTTGTCGCACAGGATTATATTCATCCCCAGCGCCCTCTTGATTCTGAGGCTAACCCTATGTCTCCAGGGGAGCTCCATCGTTAAAACCAAAACCAGCTTCTGAGTTTAGTATACCAGACCGGGTGCCATCTTTCCATAAGTGTGGTAGAATAGGGGCGGACTTCAGCCGGAGCGGGCAGGGGATGTTGCTATGACAATGTCACGGGTTAGCAAGGAAAAGAAGCTGAATGTTGAATCGCTTGCCTGGGGTGACCGGACGTGGGTCAAGCTCGAACGGCCAACGGAGAGGGAGATAGAGCACCTAGCGCAGAATTACCCCTTCCACCCCCTGGAGCTGGATGACTGTCTCAGCCGGATACAGCGCCCCAAGATAGATACCCATGACCGGTACCTGTTCCTCGTCTTCCACTTCCCGGTGTATAACAAAGAGGCTCGGGTGACCACCCTTAGCCAGGTATCGGTATTTATCGGGGGGAACTACCTGGTTACCGTCCACCGGGGGGAGCTCAAGCCGCTGGTCAAGCTGTTCCGGGAGTGCCAGATTGATGAGGAGTCCCGGGAGGAGAACCTCAACCTGGGCTCCGGCTACCTCCTCTACCGCATCCTTGACCGGCTGGTTGACTACTGCCTGCCCATACTGAACAAGATAGGGGACAATATCGAGCGGGTTGAGGATAACATCTTCGGTGACGGCGTCCGGGGCACACTGAAAGAGATATCGCTGCTCCGCCGTGATATCATCTCCTTCCGGCGCACCATCTGGCCCATGCGAGCCGTTATCGGCAGTCTGGAGCCGAAGGTCCGCCGCTTTACCAAGAAGGACATGGAAGACTATTTCGGGGATATGGTTGACCATGTGGACAAAATCTGGGACGCCCTGGACGAGTATAAGGAAATTATTGAAGGCTTGAACGATACCCATGACTCGCTGGCGACCAATCGCACCAATGAGGTTGTGCGCATCCTGACCGTCATCGCCACCATACTTCTGCCGATTACCGTGGTTGCCAGTATCTATGGGATGAACATTCCCTTACCCTTCCAGGATTCCAGCTACTCCTTCCTCATCGTGCTGTTTATCATACTGTTTATCATTGTTGGCATGCTCTATGTCTTCCGCCGCAAGCATGTAATATAGCCGGACATGGCGGGCAAGGGCGCGGGAAATATGGCTATCTCTCACCGATATGTTGCTGTTGTCGCCATCTTCGTTACCTGTCTTATAACCGCCAATATCATTGCCGTGAAGGTGATAAGCATTGGCGCCTTCTTCCTGCCGGCAGCGATAATCATCTTCCCTTTAAGCTACATCTTTGGCGATATTCTCACCGAGGTCTATGGCTATCGCCGGGCAAGGCAGGTAATCTGGCTTGGCTTTATCTGCAACCTCATCTTCGTCGTCTTTGCCTGGGTGGGGCAGCTCCTGCCCCCCGCTCCCTTCTGGGGGGGGCAGGAGGCTTACGAGAGCATCCTGGGCTACGCACCGAGGCTGCTGGCGGCTTCCTTCGGTGGCTATATTGTCGGCGAGTTCGCCAACTCCTTCGTGCTGGCGAGGATGAAAATACTGACCCGGGGGCGCTGGCTATGGAGCCGCAGCATTGGTTCCACCATCATCGGTCAGGGGCTGGATACGGCGGTATTCATTACCATTGCCTTTATCGGCACCCCCTCATTTGCCGCCATAATGATTTTATACCACTGGCTAGCAAAGACCGGTATTGAAGCCCTGGCTACCCCCTTCACCTATGCTGTGGTAAACTTCCTGAAAAAAGGGGAGGCAATTGATACCTATGACGACAAAACAGATTTCAACCCCTTTCTCTTCTGGAAGTAGCCGGAAGACGGGGGGTCTGGCCGGAGGGCGATGAATATCCGCATCCTGGGTGCCCATAACTGTGAATCACAGGACTCAAGGTTCCTCTCCCTGCTCATTGACGATGTCCTGGCGGTGGATGCCGGCGGGCTTACCTCCAGCCTGTCCCTTTCCGCTCAGCAGCAGCTTGAGGCAGTCCTGCTCACCCATCACCACTATGACCATATCCGGGATATCCCGGCTCTCGCCATGAGCCTCTACCTCCACGGCGCCGCCGTTGACATCTACTCTACCCCGCCGGTGGCTGACCTCCTCAAGGGTTACCTGCTGGACGGCAGGCTCTACCCCCGGTTCCTGGAGCTGCCGGAGGCTAAGCCAACCCTCCGTCTGGTGGTGATAGAGCCGCTAAAATCCGGGGCGATTGCCGGTTATGCCGTCCGGGCGGTTCCGGTAGGTCACAGCGAGGGGGCGGTCGGCTACCAGATTACCTCACCGGAGGATAAGGCTATCTTCTATACCGGGGATACCGGGCCCGGGCTGACGGGCATCTGGGAGCATGTCTCCCCCCAACTGCTCATTATTGAGGTCACCGTGCCCAACCGCTACCAGGAGTATGCCGCCAGCTCCGGGCACCTTACCCCGAGCCTGCTGTGCCGGGAGCTGGCGGGCTTTCGGGAGACGCGGGGCTACCTGCCCCGCATCGTTGCCGTTCACCTGCACCCCGGGCTTGAGGGGGAGATAGGGGAGGAGATAGCCGCCGTGAGTATGGACCTTCAGACCACCATCACCATAGCCCGTGAGGGGATGGAGCTTTGGCTATAAGGTTTATCGTTGACAATAACGTGGGCAAGCTGGCGAAGTGGCTCCGCATGATGGGCTATGATGCCCGCTTCTTTAACGGCGATAACGACTCTCGCATGGTGAGAACGGCTCTGGATGAGGGCAGGGTGCTCCTGACCCGGGATACCCAGGTCGTGAAGAGGCGGGTGGTCACCACCGGGCAGCTCAGGGGCATCCTGCTTGCCAGCGATAACCCGGAGCAGCAGATACGGCAGGTATTTGAGGCGCTTGAACTGGACTGTGTACGCCCGTTCACCATCTGCCTGGAGTGCAACCAGCCCCTGGAGGAGAGGCGCCGGGAGGAGGTGCGGGAGCTGGTGCCACCCTATGTCTTCAAGACCCAGAGCCAGTTTGTGCAGTGCCCTGCCTGCCACCGTATCTACTGGCGGGGAACCCACTGGCAGGCAATGACCCGGAGGCTGGAGGGGTTTAGCCAGGGTTGACCGCAGTCCAGGGATACTGCTACACTTCAAATCGGTGGCGGGGATATTCCGGCGAGGAGAGGGTTAGTGAGTTTTGAGAATATGCTGCTGGAGAAGGCGGGTGGGGTGGCGAAGATTACCATTAATCGCCCCCCGCTAAATTTCCTGAATATTGAGACTATAGAGGAATTGAACCATGCCCTGGCGGGGCTGAAGAATGATGATGGGGTAAAGGTGGTGGTCATCACCGCCGCCGGTGACAGAGCCTTCTCCGCCGGGGTGGAGGTGGCAGACCACCTGGGGGACAGGCTGGCGAAGATGGTTGCGGTCTTCCACCGGCTGTTTGTTGAGTTAATAGAGGTTGATAAGCCGACGGTTGCTGTTGTCAGGGGGTTTGCCCTGGGCGGCGGCTGTGAGGTGGTTGCCGGCTGCGATATGGCTATCGCCGCCGAGACAGCCCGCTTTGCCCAGCCGGAGATTAAGCTGGGCGTCTATCCTCCCCCCGCCTCAATCCTTCTCCCCCGGCTTATGGGGAGGAAAAAAGCCTTTGAGTTTATCCTCTCCGGCGACATGATTGATGCCCGTGAGGCGGAGAGGATAGGTCTGATAAACAGGGCGGTACCGGCGGAGAAGCTGGAACAGGCTGCCGATGAGTTTGTCCGGCGGCTTACCGCCAACAGCGGGCTAGCCCTGAGGCAGGCAAGGCGGGCGCTCTACCGCAACCTTGACCTGGATTTCTACCGGGCGCTGGAGGAAACCGGGGCTGATTCCATAGCCGTAATGTCCGGGGAGAACAGCGTGGAGGGCTTAACCGCCTTTCTGGAAAAAAGGAAACCGGTGTGGAAAAAATGAAAATCGTAACCGCAGAGCAGATGCGCCAGATTGATAAGAGCTGCGCCGATGCCGGGCTGCCCACCGGGGTGCTTATGGAGAATGCCGGCAAGGCGGTCGCCGAAGAGGTGAAGCAGTTCCTGGGTAGCGTCAAAAAGAAGCCCGTCCTGATTGTGGCTGGGCCGGGTAATAATGGCGGTGACGGGCTGGTGGCGGCGCGCTCTCTCCATGACTGGGGAGCCACCGTTAGCCTCTGCCTGTGCAGCCAGAGACCGGATGATGACCGTAACCTGACGCTGGTTCAGGAGCGGGGGATAACCACGGTTGATGCCACCCAGGGCGAGGACCTGGAGCGCCTTGGCAAGGTGCTATCGTCGGCGACGGTGGTTGTTGATGCCCTGTTCGGCACGGGACGGAGCCGCCCCCTCCACGGCATCTTCCGCCGGGTGCTGGACAGGATAGCCGCCGCCAAGGAGGAGAAGCCGCCGCTACGCATCATCGCCCTGGACCTGCCCTCCGGGCTGGATGCCGATACCGGCGCCGTTGACCCCGCCTGCCTCTACGCCGATAATACCATTACACTGGGTTTCCCCAAGCTGGGCTTGTTCAACTTCCCCGGAGCGGAGAGGGCGGGCCGGGTATCGGTGGCTGATATTGGTATACCGGCGCACCTGGCGGAAACGGTTGACACCGAGCTTATCACCGACCGGTGGGCAAGCTCTGCCCTCCCCGGGCGCCCGCTGGAAGCCAATAAGGGGAGCTTTGGCCGGGTTCTGGTTGCCGCCGGCTCCATCAGCTATATTGGTGCCGCCTATCTGGCTTGCGTCGGGGCGATGCGGGTTGGCGCCGGGCTGGTAACGCTGGCGACTGCCGCCAGCCTCCAGCCGGTTCTTGCCGCCCGGCTGACCGAGGCTACCTACCTGCCCCTGCCCGAGTCCCACCGTGGTATCATCTCCCCGCAGGCAGCCCGGCTTATACACCGGCAGATGGAGCACTATAACGTCCTGCTGCTCGGCTGCGGTCTGGGGCAGAGCCAGTCCGTGATGAGGTTCGTCAGGGCGACCGTTCTCCAGAGCCGGGAGCCATTGCCCTCCCTGGTGCTGGATGCCGACGCCCTTAATACCCTGTCCCAGATTCCCGGCTGGTGGCAGCAGCTTGCCAGCAATGCTATACTTACCCCGCACCCCGGGGAGATGGCACGGCTAGCCGGGGTGTCGATTGGCGAGGTTCAGCAGGACAGGGTCAGCATTACCCGGCGGGTAGCCCGGGAGTGGAACAAGACGGTTGTTCTCAAGGGAGCCTACACCGTTATCGCTGCCCCCGGTGGCGAGACCAGGATTAGCCCCATAACCAACCCCGGGCTGGCATCAGCCGGGACGGGCGATGTCCTCACCGGGGCTATTGCCGGGCTGGTGGCGCAGGGCTTATCGCTTTTTGACGCCGCCGCCCTGGGGGTGTATCTCCACGGAAAGGCGGGGGAGGTGGTGCGGGGCAGACTGGGTGACGCCGGGATGGTGGCGACCGACCTTTTGCCGGAGCTGCCGCTGGTCATCAAGGAGCTCTATAGATTGAACAGCGGATATCATCAGGAAACAAATCGGGGAAGATACCATGTTATTAGCCATTGATATCGGTAATACGGGCATTACGCTGGGGGTCTTTGAGGGTGATGAGCTTCGGGCTACCTGGCACATATCTACCGGCATCCACCGCAGCGCCGATGAATACGCTGCCCTGCTGCTTAACCTTATCCGGGGTAATCCGGCTGTCTCTGATATTGATGATATCGCCATGTGCAGCGTTGTGCCGCCACTGGTGGCTACCTTTGAGGAGCTGTGCCAGCGCTACTTCCATATTTCACCCCTGGTGGTGGGCAGCGGGATTAAGACCGGGGTGCGTATCCGCATGGACAACCCTCGGGAGGTGGGTGCCGACCGGATTGTGGATGCCGCTGCCGTTCATCACCTCTACGGCGGACCGGTAATCATTGCCGATTTTGGCACCGCTACTACCTTTGACGTGATATCTAAAGAAGGGGACTACATGGGGGGAGCTATTGCCCCCGGCATTAATATTGCTGCCGAGGCGCTGTTCATGAGGGCGGCGATGTTGCCCCGCATGGAGCTGGTTCGCCCACGGCGGGTTATCGGCACGAACACGGTTGATGCCATGCAGTCGGGGGTCGTCTTTGGCTATGTCGCCCTTGTTGAGGGCATGATAGCCCGCATCCAGAAGGAGCTTGGGGAGAAGGCTAGGGTGGTGGCTACCGGCGGCTTCGCCGAGCTTATCGCCGAGCAGACCATAGCCATTGATGAGGTCAATCCCAATCTGACACTGGTCGGCTTGAGGCTCGTCTACCTGATGAACCGGGCTTGAGCAAGGAGGAATAGCGGTGCTGGAAAGCAAGACGGTAGTTCTGGGTATAACCGGCAGTATTGCTGCCTACAAGGCGGCGGATATCGCCAGCAAGCTGACTCAGGCTGGAGCCAGGGTTGAGGTGGTTATGACCGAGTCGGCGACACGGTTCGTCACCCCCCTCACCCTCCGCTCCATCACCGGACGGCCGGTGGTGACCAGCATGTGGGAGCTTGCCTCCGGGTTCAGCATTGAGCACGTCGCCCTGGCGGAGGCGGCGGATGCCGTTGTTATTGCCCCGGCGACAGCCAGCATCATCGCTAAGATGGCGGTTGGTATCGCCGATGATATGCTTGCCTGTACCGTGCTGGCGACGGAAGCGCCGGTTATTGTGGCACCGGCGATGCATGCCGGGATGCTGCAGAACCCGGTTACCCAGGAAAACCTGTCCCGGTTGAAAGCCAGGGGCTTTATTGTTGTTGAGCCTGCCTACGGGCGTCTCGCCTCGGGCGGGGTGGGTGTGGGGCGCCTGGCGGAGACGGAGACCATCATCGGCACCATCCGGCAGGTGCTGGGCAGGGCTGGCGATCTGGCGGGACGGCGTATCGTGGTTACCGCCGGCGGCACCCGGGAGCCGGTTGACCCCGTCCGCCATATCGGGAACCGCTCCTCGGGCAGGATGGGCTATGCTATTGCCGAGGCGGCGCGGGACAGGGGGGCTGCCGTGACCCTGATTACCGCCCCCACCTCTCTACCCCAGCCGGCTGGCGTTGACATTGTTCCCGTTGAAACGGCGTTGCAGATGAAGGCGGCGGTGGCGGAGGCGGTGGCGCAGGGGGATGCCCTGCTCATGGCGGCGGCGGTAGCCGACTACCAGCCGGAGAGTGCCGCTCAAGCCAAGATTAAGAAGGAAACGCCGGGGCTTACCTTGGAGCTGGTAAGGACGCCGGATATCCTTGCCGAGGTGAAGGGCAGGTTTATCCGGGTGGGCTTTGCCGCCGAGAGCGAAAACGTGGTGGAGAATGCCCGAAAGAAGCGGGAAAAGAAACAGCTTGACATAATAGTAGCCAATGATATCAGCGCTCCCGATAGCGGCTTCGCCGT
>CAZFCV010000035.1:0-10226 GCA_964517985.1 uncultured Dehalococcoidales bacterium
GACTTAAAGCACTGAATCTACATGCAGATAAAGAGGTGATTGATTATCTCTGTCAGCTAATTGAAGAGCATGCCACCCGGGAAGAGGTTCTCCTGGAGATGTTGCAGAAAGCGCTAGGGGAGGAAAAGCCGGGCCAATCTGGAGAAGGAGGTGCCGGGGATGGAGACATTTCGTGGCCGGGCACATCTACCCGGTGCGGATGCGGAATGGAGCATACAGCTGGAGATAGACTGGGGGGAGAAGGAGGTTAGCGTTCATATTGATGAAGCGCCGGGCGGCATGGCTGATTGGCCCGGGCTTGCCGTGCAGACCTTTGGCCCGGTGGACGAGGTAATCTTCCGGACCAAGGGCATACCCCGGTTATTTACTCACTGGTGGCACTTTGTCCGCAGTGGCAGCGGGGACCTCTGGGGTATTGTCCTCGGGCTGCCTGATGCCGAAGGAATATGGCGAACCTGCCCCTTGCCGCTGCAGAGGGTTGTGGAGTCATAGAAGTAGCCGGCAACATTGCCGGTTGATTGCCCTAAGTTTTTATGGGAGGAGGCAGGAGATGTATCAGAGAGTCATGGTTCCCCTGGATGGTTCGGAGCTGGCGGAGTGTGTACTCCCCCATGTGGAGGCTATTGCTGGGGGGTGCGGTGTAGCTGATGTTGTCTTTGTGCGTGCTGTTGAGCCTGTGTATATACCGTCCGGTGCCGACTGGGTTGTCAGTGATGAGGAGAAGAAGCGTATGGAGGCAGACCACAGGGCGGCGGCGGAAGACTATCTCCGTCAGCTGGTAAGCCGGCTCGGCTATAAAGCGCAGGGAGAGGTCATTACGGGCAGGGCGGCGGAAAGCCTTGCCGAGTATGCCGGGAAGAACGATGTTGACCTTATCGTTATTGCCACCCACGGCCGTTCCGGCATCAGCCGCTGGGTATGGGGGGGCACGGCGGACCGTATCCTGCGCTCTGCCTGCGTGCCGGTCTTTATGGTGCGGGCACCGGGCTGTATACCGGGCATATAGTGCCTGAGGGCGGGCTGGACAGCAAAGAGCCCTTTTGCTATTCTGGTAACAGGGTGTGATGTCCTACGGGCGAGCCACGGTTAACGATTTGTTGGAGAGGGGGTGGCGCCTCGCCGACAGCGAAAAGCACCCTCTGGGTATCCTCCAGGGAAAGGGCTTGAACTCGTACCGGCTTGTTGTCCTGCTCGGGGCAAAGAGTAGAACTGGTGCCAGCTACTTTCAGATATTTCTGAAGGACGCTTCCGGTGCGATAGGCAGCGCACCGGTGGTTATCGGGCTCCGCAACGCTGGTAGCTACCCCAGCTACAACTGGATTGAGATTGCCCGCCTTTCCTTGGCGGTGGGTTTTGCTTCCGGGGAAGGGGAGGCGGCTATTACTGCGGAGGGGCTGGCGCCGCCACTGTTCCAGTACCTGGCTGACCTCATCCCGCCCGGGGGGCATATGATGGTTGAGTATGACAGCCCCGGGCAGCAGGATACCGCCCGTTCCCTGGCTATGGGTGTTCCCCCGGTGGCTACCCCCCTAGGCTACCTGCTGTTCTCGGTGGGTTGTGGTACCAGCTTCAAGGACTGGTACATCGCCGAAGGGGGGAGCGAGGGGCCGCGCAAGCTCCAGGGCTATAAGGCGCTGAATAGCCAGCACGCTCAGGACAGGAGCGGGGAAATGGCGCGGGAGCTGCAGGGGTTTCTGGGCAGGATGTCGGTGGCGGGGGGCTCGGAGCCGGAGCGGGCGGCGCGGGAGAGAGCCCTGGTCGTACTGGGCAGGCTTGGTTTCCCGGCGGATAGCGGGTAGCTCCCTGTAATCTGGAAAGGAGCCGTAGTGAAGTATAGACTTCTGGTAGTGGATATTGATGGCACGATAGTAGATAGATACGGGAGTATCTCCGCCGAGGACAGGGAGGCTATCTCCAGGGTCAGGGGCTCGGGCATCCCGGTTGCCCTGTCCACCGGGCGGGTAGCCCGGGCTTGCCGGCAGGTTATTGAGGAGCTCGCGCTGGATGGCTATCACATATTCTTTGATGGCGCCCTGGTCAGCAGTCCGTCGGCGGACAGGGAGATCTATGTCCAGCCACTCAGCCCGGAGCTGGTGCAGGAGGCGGTTGAGTTTGTCCACGCCAATGACATCTATTTTGAGCTTTTCTCGGCGGCTGATTTTTTTGTTGAGCGGGAGACATGGGCGACGGAAATCCGCCGCCGGTTCTTCAGGGTGACGCCGACGGTGGTTGATTTCGCCGGCATCTGGGAGCGAGAGAGGATTATCAAGGCGCAGCTGATAACCGCCTCCCCCCAGGATGTTGCCCGGGCAGGTGCTTTCCACGAGCGCTTCAATGGCAAACTTCGCTTCTCCTATGCCCGGACGCCGGCTTACCCCGGCGTTGATTTCATCAACGTCCTTGCCCCCGAGGTGTCCAAGGGGAGAGCCCTTGAGGTGCTGGCGGCCCATCTGGGGGTATCCCTGGACGGGATTATCGCCATCGGGGATGGCAGCAACGATATCCCCCTCCTTGCCGCCGCCGGTCTGGCGGTTGCCATGGGGGATGCCCCGGACGAGGTCAAGGCGGTAGCCGACTACGTTACCCTTGATGTTGACCACAGCGGGCTGGCGGCGGCGGTTAACCGGTTTTTGCTCTAGGTGACTGCCCGGGAGGAGGGCGGTATTACCGGGCTTGGTCTGCCAGCTGCCGGGCAATTTTAGCGCCAAACTCCCGGCATTTGGGGAGCTCCCCTTCGGTGACCGGGCCCTTCATGCCGTCAACCCTTATTGACAGGCCGGGGGTTGCCAGTTTCATCCCGGGAGTCTTTTCTCCTACTTGCTTCTCCATTTTCTTCACTGCTTTTTCAAAGTCTCCGCCAAGGTAGGTATCAAAGACAGCCACCAGTTTCCCCTTCAGGCTCGCCTCCCCGAGCTTATCAATAAACCTCCGGATACCCCTGGTGGCGCTACCCATGTGGTTTGGAGAGCCCACCAGAATGGCATCAAGGCTAACGAGCTGGCTCATGTCAACCTGCTTGAGCTCACCAAGGGTTGTTTCTACTCCGGGAACCTGCCCCATGCCCTCAACAATCGTCTCGGCGACCAGCCGGGTATTGCCGTACTTTGATTCATAGACAACAACGGCTTTCGTCATACGGAGCACCTCCTTTGTTTACAGGTGCAGCTCTATAATATCGCCGTCCTGGAGGACGTGGTCTCTCTTTGCCATGATGCCGTCGTGCTTGCCGGAGCCCCAGATACGGGCATACCGTAGCTTGTGGGCAAAGTCCTTGTGCACCGCAGCGGCGGCGTCCTCCAGGGTGCTGCCCCGCTCCAGTATTATCGGGTCGTTGAGGTCTGGCTTTCCCCCCGGCGTCTTGGTATAGACCCGGATAATATCCAGCGTCTGGTAGAGCCTCTCCCGTAGCTCCTCCAGCCCCGCCCCTTCCTTTGCCGAGATGGCAATGAGGGGCAGCCATCCTTCATATTGTGCCTGAAGCGCCCGGTAGCCTTCCGGGGCACCATCGGCGTCTATCTTGTTTGCCACGAGCAGCGTCTTGAACCTGTCCTGCCCCATTTCTATGCTCTTGTTCTCCAGTTGCGCCGTGATGGTTTCCATCTGTGCAAGCGGGGCGTCGGTCAGGTCAACGATAGCCAGTATGCCATCAGCGCCCCGTATCATGTTGGGCAGCCAGGGCTCAATGAACTGGAGGGTGAGGGGTGGGGTATCAATTAGCTGTATCTGTATGTTCTCAAACTCCATCATACCCGGGGTGGTGCTGCGGGTGGTAAACGGGTATTCGGCTGCGGCGGGGGAGGCGCCGGTGATGCTGGCGACGAGCTGGGACTTGCCGGCATTGGGCAGCCCAACCACAATTACCTGGGCGGCGCCCTCCTTGGGGATGACCATGGACGACCGCTGGGTGGCTTGCTTTCTCTCCGTCTCCTGGGTTAGCTTGGCAATCTTCCGTCTCAGGTCTGCCTTGAGGTGGTCCGTCCCCTTGTGCTTGGGCATGATTGCCAGCATTTCTTCCAGGGCGGCTATCCTGTCGTCAGCGTCCTTCGCTGCCCGGTATCTCTTTTCCGCTTCAAAATATTGTGGTGGCAGATTGGCGGGCATGGCTAGACATACTCCTTGATTTTCCGGGCGAGGCTCGGCGTTATACCGCTGGTGGCGGCTAGCTCCTCCACCGAAGCCTCCCGGATAGCCGGGACGGAGCCAAAGCGGCGCAGCAGGGAGCGCCGGCGCCGGATGCCGATGCCGGGGACAGCATCCAGGGCGGAGGCAAAGGCTTCCTGCTTGTGCCTCTTCTGGAAGTAGCCGAGGGCAAAGCGGTGCGCCTCGTCCCTGACCCGCTGCAGCAGTTGCAGGGCTGGGGACTGGCGGGGCAGGGCTATTGCCGCTGCCCTCCGCGGTATAAAGATTTCCTCGTTCTCCTTTGCCAGGCTAGCCACGGGCACCGCTCCGGCGCCTGCCTCTGCCATTACCGCCCGGGCGGTGTTGAGCTGCCCCTTGCCGCCGTCAATGAGGACGAGGTCGGGCTGGATTGCCCAGGCACCCGTAGCCTCGCTGGCGCGCCGGAACCGGCGCTGGAGTACCTCCCGGAGCATGGCATAGTCGTCGGCACCAGCCACCGTCTTGATGCGGAAGCGCCGGTAGTGGGACGGCCTGGACTTTCCCTCTTCAAAGACCACCATGCTGCCCGTGGCGGCTGTTCCCTGAATATTTGATATGTCATAGCCCTCAATGCGCCGGGGCGCTTCCGGCAGCTTGAGCTCTCTCTGTAGTTCCTCCAGGGCTGCCTCCGCTACCCTGGCTGAAGCCTGCTGTTTAATCTTTGCCTGCTCCAGACTCTGCCCGGCGTTTTCGGCAACAATGTCCACCAGATGTTTCTTGCTGCCCCGGCGTGGTACCGCAATGCGGACCCTGCTCCCCCGCCGGCTTCGCAGCCAGTCCTCAATAACCGCCCTCTCCTCCAGCGGGTGCTGCAGCAGTAGCAGCGGCGGGATATAGGTGCTGGAGGCATAGAACTGCTTGATAAAGCTGGTCATGATTCGGGGCGGCTCCTCATACTGTGTCCCCTGCAGGGTAAAGCTCTCCCTGCCGATTAGCTTCCCGCTGCGGATGAAGAAGACCTGGGCACAGCTCTGGTCCTTGCTGGTGGCAAGGGCGATAACATCCTGCTCGCCGCTGAGCTTGATGGCTATTTGCTGCCCTTCTATCACCTGCCTTGCTGCCTGGAGCTGGTCCCTGAGCAGGGTCGCCTTTTCAAAGTTCAGGGCTTCCGCCGCCCGGCGCATCTCGTCCTCCAGCTTCTGGATGACGCTCTCCTGTTTCCCTTCCAGGAAGAGGATTACCTGCCTTATTACCTCGTCATATTCCTCCCGTCTCACGGCGCCGACACAGGGGGCGGCACAGCTATGAACGTAGTACTCCAGACAGGAGCGGGAATTGCCGCCGTTGATACTCTTGGAGCAGGAGCGGAAGGGGAAGAGCCTCTTAATTACCTTCAGGGTCTGGCGCACCGATTTGGTGCTGGCGAAGGGGCCGAAGTAACGTGCCCCGTCCTCACGCAGGCGCCGCGTAATCTGCACCCGGGGCCAGTCCTCACTGGTATCTATCTTGAGGTAGGGGAAGGTCTTATCATCCTTGAGCCTGACATTGTAGTGGGGGTGGTGCCTCTTTATCAGGTTCAGCTCCAGGATAAGCGCCTCCTGCTCCGATGCCGTGACGAAGAAATCAATGTCATGAACCCGGGCTACCATGCGCTGCACCTTTGGTGACAGCCTCTGCCCGCCGCCGAAGTAAGACCTTATCCGGTGGCGGAGGTTTGCCGCCTTGCCCACATAGAGGATGTCCCCCTCGGCACCCCTCATCAGGTAGACGCCGGGGCTGGCGGGCAGCCGCTTCAGTTGCTCGATGATAACGCTATCTGTCAAACCGCACTCCAGTAAGTTTCAGGTTAATTTTAACATAGCCCGTGTAACAAGGGGAAAATACTTATGTTAACGGGCTGAATTTTATCTGTATTTATGTTAAAATAACTATGAATGTAGCAGTGAGGAGGCATAGTGAGAGAGGCGATAGACAGTTTTCTGACTTATCTTGAGGTAGAGAAGGGCTTTTCAGGAAATACGGTGGAAGCCTACCGTAACGACCTCTGCCAGCTGGCGGATTTTTTTGAGAGCGGGGCGGCGAAGCAGGGCAAAGCGGCATCCTGGGCTGGTTTTGGCCGGGAGGAGATGCTGGGCTACCTGCTCAACCTTAAAGAGCGAAACTACGCCCCGACGACGCAGAGCCGTAAGGTAGCCGCTACCCGTTCCTTCTTTGCCTTTATGGCTAATGAGGGCAGGATAAGGGATAACCCGACCGAGAACATTCAGTCCCCGGCGGTCGGCAAGTCACTACCGAGACCCATCTCAATAAGCGAGGTGCGCCGTTTGCTGGAGCAGCCGGCGGGCAGTTCCAAGCTGGAGGCAAAGCGGGACCGGGCTATGTTGCAGCTGTTGTATGCCAGCGGCATGAGGGTAGGGGAGCTGATATCGCTGAACGTGGGTGATGTGGATAGTGCGGAGGGTTACGTGCGCTGTTTTGGTAAGGGGCACAAGGAGCGGCTCATCCCGATTCACCGGCAGGCTGCCCTGTCCGTGGAGGAATACCAGGCGGAAACACGACCAAAGCTGGTGAATAATCAGGAAGAGGAGGCTCTGTTCCTCAATCGCCGGGGGGAGCGGCTGACCCGGCAGGGCTTCTGGCAGAAGATAAAGGAATACACCCGGGATGCCAAGCTGGATGTGGAGGTTACGCCCCATACCCTGAGGCACAGCTTTGCCACCCATATGCTGAATGGCGGGGCTGACCTGCGCTCCGTCCAGGAGTTGCTCGGTCACGCCAATATCTCCACCACCCAGATTTATACGCACCTCACCTCGGAGCACGTCCGCCGCAGCTACGAGGAATCCCATCCGAGGGCTAAGTAGCCCGGGGTGGCGGGAGGATATTTCCCGGTTACTTACAGCTACAGGAGGCGGTAGATGCCCGGTAAAACACACCGGAGGCGGGACAGATATTCGGCACGGGGGAAGAAAAGACAGGGCACCCTGGCAAGGGTTGCTCCCCCGCCGGCGGTAGAGGAGACCCACAAGCCGGTTACCCCGGCGGCGCCTTCGCCGGAAAGGAAAGCCCGGCGGGAAACAACCGCCGGTGCCGGGTACCACTACATAGCCTCTGAGCTGCGCCGGATTGGTATTCTGGCGGCGGTAATGCTGGCGATTCTTATAGTTCTATCCCTGTTTTTTTAGCCTGACCCTCTTCACGGTAAGTGCCGGCTATGGACTTTGAAGCAGCAAGAGCCCGCCTGGTGGAACACCTCAGCGCTGAGATTAAGGACAAGAGGGTACTGGCGGCTATGTCTCGTGTCTCCCGGGAGTGTTTTGTGCCCCCGGAGTTGCAGCGGCTAGCCTATGAGGACCGGCCCCTCCCCATCGGCCTGGAGCAGACGATTTCCCAGCCGTTTATTGTTGCCCTTATGACTCAGGCTCTGGAGCTTACCGGCAGTGAAAAGGTGCTGGAGGTGGGGACAGGCAGCGGCTATCAGGCAGCCATTCTCGCCGAGCTGGCAGGATATGTGGTTACCACGGAGCGCCTGCCGGCTCTGGCGGAGTCG
Organism: uncultured Dehalococcoidales bacterium; assembly: GCA_964517985.1. Classification (GTDB taxonomy): domain Bacteria; phylum Chloroflexota; class Dehalococcoidia; order Dehalococcoidales; family W111; genus W111. The sequence continues at coordinate 7,649 of CAZFCV010000035.1, forward strand.
GCAGGGCGGGTGCTGGATAGCCTGGGCTACACCAATGTTGAGGTAAATATAGCTGAGGAGCTGCTGGGCTGGCCCAGGGAGGCACCCTATGATGCCATAGTGGTTACCGCGGCTGCCCCCAGGGTGCCCGCTGACCTTCTCACCCAGCTTGCCATTAATGGGCGGATGGTAATCCCGGTCGGCTCACGCTATGTGCAGGAGCTCTATAAGATTACCCGGCGCCGCCGGAAGAGTGTGGTGGAGAACCTGGGTGGCTGCCGCTTTGTCTCCCTTATCGGCACTGATGCCTGGGAGGAGTGATAGAAGGAGGACGACCTTGGAGGTTCTGGAGGCGATTAAGACCCGGCGGAGTATCCGCCAATACCGGGCTGACCCGGTGGATGACCGGACTCTGGAGCTTGTCCTGGAGGCTGCCCGCTGGGCGCCATCCTGGGCAAATAGCCAGTGCTGGCGATTCGTTGTGGTGCGGGATAAGGATATAAAGGCAGGGCTTGCCGCCACGCTGATTGGCGACAACCCGGCTACCATAGCCATTCTGACGGCACCGCTGGCAATCGTTGCCTGTGCCGGGCTGGGGGTATCGGGTTACTACCGGAAGGCGCTAGCCACGGACAAGGGTGATTGGTATATGTTTGACGTGGCGCTGGCGATGCAGAACCTGACCCTGGCGGCGCACGCCCTGGGGCTAGCTACAGTGCACGTCGGGCTTTTTGACTCAAAACAGGCGGAGGCTATCCTGGGGGTGCCGCCCGGTTTTTGCGTGGTGGAGATGACCCCGCTGGGCTATCCCGACCAGCAGCGCGACCCGAGGCCGAGAAAAGAGCTCGCCGAGATTGTTTTCCATGACCGGTTTGGCATGAGGTAAGCCCGGTGTTCTACGCCCGGCGGCTGAGCAGGACTACAATCACTATTCCGGCAATAAGGATAACCCCGATAAAGACAATGGTAATAATGCCGGCGGTACCTAACTCACCCCCAGCCAGCAGACCGCCACCCTGAGGAGCCGCCTGCGCTTCCTCAACTACGTAGAACGTCCCCACAGCACCATCAACATCTACCTGGTACTCCCCCGCCTCCACCTTGTAAACCGTGAAGCTTATTGGCTGGGCAGTGCCCGGGGAGACGCCGACACCCTGGCTCTGCTCAAACTGCCCGTTTAGCATCAGGTTCACCGTAGCCGAGCCCCATGCGCCGCCGTCATTGGCAACATCAGCGTAAATCGCCACCGCCTGTCCGGGCTGGGCGTAGACGGGCGTGATTTGCAGGTTGCGCACCGATAGCCGGGCAGCTTCTGCCGGTTCGTCAACGACAGCGGGTCTGGTCGCGGGCAGGACACTGATGTAGTAGTCCTTGGTCTCGGTTTCTTGCCCCCCTGGGCCGTCAACCGTCAGGCTGACAGTCCACATCCCCCGGCTGGTATAGGTGTGGGTGGGATTTTGCTCGCTGCTCGTGCCGCCGTCACCGAAGTCCCAGGAAAATGAGGTGATGGTACCGCCCGACGAGGCGTCGGAGAAGCGGACCGTTAGCGGCACTTCGCCCTCCCGGGGCGTGGCACTGAAATCGGCTACTGGTTCCTGCGGGCTATAGCTAATGCTGACATCACTTAAGGTCGGTGTCAGCGTAACGTCTGCCGTGGTGAAGAACGCCTTATACTGGATCCATTGGTCACCAATATGCACCGGGTTGATTGCCGCCCCGCTGGTTTGATAGTAATCTCCGGTTCCCGTTGGCCCGTACCATGTTGCCGTTGCCAGGTTGGCTTCTGTATCGGCGGTCCTGAGCTGGAACCCCACGTCGCTGCCGGTGGGTTCGCCTGCCGTAAACGAGATGGTGTTGAAGTTCGTCTTATAGCCGCAATCATAGGTTGAGGACTCCAGACTGCCTGATGAATAGTATTCCCTTAGCCTTACCGTAACGGTTAAATCATCGGCGTTGCCGGCATCCCAGGCAGGCTCATAGGTCTGGAAATAAAGCCGCGCATACTGGGCATTGGCAGGCAGGTCGTAATCGGCAACCAGGTATTCTGCCCAGCTGGAGATGTTCATCTCCCCGGTATCATATATCGTGCCTATTGCGGTATGCCCCGAGTCATAGAGGACTACCCTCAAGCGGACGCTGTCCCATACCGGGACGTGATACTCGGAGCAGACCAGCCAGCCCCCAGCCCTAATCTGTGCATCGCCCGCCTGAATCTGTGCCAGATAGGCGCTCAGGTCAACCTCCTGATATGCCCAGTCATCGGAGGCAGAGGGCCCGTTCCAGAAGAAGCAGTAGCTCCCGGAGTGAGCCCCGGCGCTACCTGATGGGCAATCAGCGCCGGCGGCAAAGTTTCCCGTGTTAGAGCCCTCGGCAGTCCATCCGGTGGTATCGCCAGTCTCAGCACCGGGATTTGTTAACAGCTCGGAGGAGTAACTGCCCCAGCCAACCTGGGCAAGCCTCACATCCCCGGGGCTGGAGGACGTGTCCACCTGGTTAAGCGTCCCCCCATCAAAGTCGACCTGGGTGGTCTGTGTCCACACGGGGTCTGCCCCGATAGCATCAGCGCACGGGACAAGAAGGAAAATAATCACCAGGGCTA
>CAZFCV010000036.1:0-10056 GCA_964517985.1 uncultured Dehalococcoidales bacterium
GCCCCAGACTATAAAAGAGGGGACACAACCCCCCTAAAACTCCCTTCCTAATACTTGATATAAATAGGGTATCTAAGAGGGGCGCCAGCCCCTCTTTTTCTTTTTATCCCCCTCTCCTTAATCAAGGAGAGGGGGACTTGAGGGGGTGAGGTCACCATAATTCTAGAATGTTGGTAGGCAAGATGGTAGAATGGGTGGTGAACTAACCCATATAACAGGGAGCACCGCAATGGATATACTGGTAATAGTGGGAATCGTGCTTGCCTTCATTAATCCGGTTATTGGCGGGGTGCTGGTGGGGTATATCGTGTGGCTCGGTGACCCGGGCACGGGCTTGCTGCTCATGCTCCTTTCCCTGACTCTCTTCAGCCTCTATGTAATCGGTTACATCGTCTGGTCAAGCAGGAAGATTAAGAAGCTGGAAGAGGGATTGAGGTCAGTTGAGGGAAAAGGGCATGAGTAGACCGGTCAGGCTGCGTTTTGCCCCCAGCCCCACCGGCTACCCCCATGTGGGCAACATCAGGACGGCTATGTTCAACTGGCTCATGGCGCGGCATGAGGGCGGCACGCTCGTCCTGCGCATCGAGGATACCGATGTCGCCCGCCGTGTCAGGGGGGCAGTGGAGGCTATCATGGATGGCCTTAAGTGGATGGGGCTGGACTGGGACGAGGGGCCGGATGTGGGGGGTGACTATGGGCCATACTACCAGTCGCAGCGCCGGGATATGTATGAAGAGGCTGCCCGGCGCCTTATCGAGCAGGGCGATGCCTACTACTGCTACTGTTCCCCGGAGCGCCTGGAGGCAATGCGGGAGGAGCAGGTCAGGCGGAAGCAGCCGCCGGGCTACGACCGCCTCTGCCGGGACCTGAGCCCGGAGGAGAGGGCGGCGAAACAGGCGACAGGCATCACCCCGGTGGTGCGCTTCAAGACCCCGCTGGAGGGGCAGACCGGCTACCACGACGTGATATGGGGTGACGTGGTCTTTGAGCACAGTACCATTGACGACTTCGTCCTGCTCAAGTCGGACGGCTACCCCACCTACCACCTGGCAAATGTCGTTGACGACCATGCCATGGAGATAAGCCACGTCATCCGTGCCGAGGAGTGGATATCCAGCACCCCCCGCCATCTTCTCCTCTATCAAGCCCTGGGTTTTGAGCCGCCGCAGTATATCCACCACCCGATGATACTGGGGCCGGACCGCGCCAAGCTGAGCAAGCGGCACGGTGCCGTGTCCATACTTGACTACCGGGAGCAGGGCTACCTGCCGGAGACCATGTTCAACTTTCTGGCATTAATCGGCTGGTCACTGGATGACAGGACCGAGCTCATGTCCCGGCAGGAGCTTATTGAAAACTTCTCGCTGGAACGCATCGGCAAGACCGGAGCGATATTCAACCGGGAGAAGCTGGACTGGATGAACGGGGTGTATATCCGCCAGATGAGCGTGGAGGACTTTACCCGGCAGGCGTTGCCCTTCCTGGAGAAGGGGCTGCCGGCTGAAGTGAAGCGCCCGCTGGTGGCGGGCTACGTGAGGCAGGTTATGCCGCTCGTTCAGGAACGAGCCCGTACCCTGGCGGAGGTCGCCGAGCTGGCGGGGTTCTTCTTTGCTGACAGCCTGGAATATGATGCCCGCCTGCTCATAGGCAAGGGTATGAGCCGTGAGGCGGCTGTCCGGGCGCTGGAGGTAGCCGGGGAAAGGCTGGGGCAGCCGGGGGCATTTGACAGCGAAGCGCTGGAGGCGCTCCTCCGCCCTCTGGCGGTGGAGCTGGGGCTGAAGACCGGTCAGCTCTTCGGCACCCTGCGCGTCGCCACGACGGGGCGGACGGCGGCACCACCCCTCTTCCAGACCATGGCGGTGCTCGGCAGGGAGCGCTGCCGGAAGCGTATAGATGCCGCATTAGCGATGTTGGAGTGACTTCCCCAATGAGTGAGGTAGGTGCCCTCTCCGGCTACCGCGTCCTTGATTTGACCGACCGGAAGGGGATGTTCTGCCCCCGGCTCCTGGCGGATATGGGGGCGGAGGTTATCCGGGTGGAGGCTCCGGGGGAAAGCCCGGAAAGAAGCCCCTTTTTCCCGGCGGCTAACCTTAGTAAGCGCAGCGTAACGCTTGACATAAAGCAAGAAAGAGGGCGGGAGCTCTTCCGGCGGCTGGCACAGAGAGCGGACGTTGTGGTGGAGAGCCAGCCACCGGGGCACCTGGCGGCGCTGGGTATTGGCTATAGGGAGCTGGGCAGGATAAACCCCCGGCTGGTTATGGCATCCATCACCGACTTCGGGCAAAATGGACCCCGCCGGGACTACCGCTCCGGCGATATCGTCGCCAGTGCCCTGGGCGGGCAGGCGTATGTCTGCGGTGAGCTGGGGCTCCCGCCGCTCAAGCCCGCTGGCGAGCTGGTATACTACTCTGCCGGTCTCTTTGCCGCTACTGGCGTCCTTCTGGCGCTGTGGAGCCGGCGTGCCACGGGGGAGGGGCAGCATGTGGATATCTCGGCGCACGAGTGTGCCGCTGCCACCCTTGACCATGTTCTGGTGCGCTATTTCTACGAGGGGGTGGTGGCGGGGCGGCAGGGCAGCCTCTACTGGAACAGCGCCTTCCGCATCCTTCCCTGCCGTGATGGCTATATCCTGCTCTCCCTGTTTCAACAGTGGGAGACGCTGGTGGAGTGGCTTGCCTCCGAGGGCATGGCGGAGGACCTGGGCGGGGAGGAATGGCGGGACAGGGACTACCGGCGGGAGCATCTTGCCCACGTAATAGGGGTTCTGGAGCGGTGGACGCAGCGCCATACCGTAGCCGAGCTTGTGGAGAAGGGGCAGCTAATGCGCTTCCCCTGGGCGGAGGTTTCCTCAATACCGCAGCTTGTGGAAAGCCCGCAGCTTGTTGCGCGGGGTTTCTGGGTTGATGTAGAGCACCCGCCGGCGGGTAAAAGAGGCAGGTTCCCCGGGGCACCGTGCCGCTTGAGCCGCTCCCCGTGGCGGGTGGGCAGCCGTGCCCCCGAGCCGGGGGAGGACAATATAGCGGTCTATCAGGGCGAGCTGGGGCTATCAGAAGACGAAATGGCGACCCTGGCGCAGGAGGGGGTTATCTAGCTATCCCCCTCTCCTTCAAAGGGGAGAATAGAAAGAGGGCGGGCAGTTAATGAATAAGAGGAGGGCGATTTATGGCTAAGGTCAAGATGGGACCGACCACGCTGGTCTATCCTATGCCGGCGTTCCTGGTGGGGGCGGATGTTGATGGCAAGCCCAATTTCCTGGCGGTTGCCTGGGGCGGGATTGCCTGCGGTGACCCCCCGATGGTTTCGGTAGCCATACGGCACCACCGCTATACGCACCGGGGCATCCAGCAAAACCAGGCATTCTCCGTCAATATACCCTCCGTTGACCTGGTAAGGGAGACTGACTACTGCGGCACGATAACCGGCTCCAATGTTGATAAGGTTGCCGTCTGCCGCTTCCGGATATTCTACGGCAAACTGGCTGGTGCCCCGCTTATTGAGCAGTGCCCGGTTAACCTGGAGTGCCGCGTTGTCCATATCCTGGATGTGGGCAGCCACTGGCTGGTGGCGGGCAGGATTGAGGAGACCCACGTGTCCGAGGATTGCCTCACCGATGGCCAGCCGGACATTGATAAAATAAAGCCCCTTATTTACACCGAGGAGCCGGCTAACTGCTATCAGGCTCTCGGAGAGGTTGTCGGCAAGGCGTTCAGCATCGGGCAGGAGCTGAAGAAAAGAGGGGAATAGATAGCCAAAGGGGGGATTATTTGGCTGGTCGGCTCTCTGGCAAAGGCATCTTAAGCAACATAAGAATCCTTGATTTCAGCCGGGTGCTGGCGGGACCGTATGCCACCCGCATACTGGCTGACTTCGGGGCGGAGGTTATCAAGGTGCAGCCGCTTCTGCCTGCGGAGGAGGAGGGCGCCTTTGCCCGCGGCTACTATAATACCTGGAACCGCAACAAGCAGGGCATCACCCTGAACCTGAACAGGGCGGAGGGGGTGGCTATCGCCCGGAGGCTGGCGGCGTTGAGTGACGCCGTGGTGGAGAACTTCACCCCCCGGGTGATGGCGAACTGGGGGCTGGACTACGGGCACCTGAGGGAGATAAAGCCCGACCTGATTATGCTCAGCATGTCCGCCATGGGGGGCAGTGGACCCTGTCGGGACTACGCCGGTTTTGCCCCCACCGTCCACGCCTTCTCCGGCATGACCCATCTTACCTCTTTCCCCGGCGAGCCGCCGGCGGGACCGGGTTTTGCCTGTGCCGACCATATCGCCGGTCTGGTGGCGGCTCTGGCTCTGCTCGGTGCTCTGGAGTACCGCCGGCGGACGGGGGAGGGGCAGTATATTGATATCTCGCAGGTGGAGGTGATGGCGGGACTGCTGGGCGGCGCTGTGCTGGGGTATACCGCCGGGGGCAGCGTGCCGGAGCCGGCGGGTAACCGCTCCCCGGAGGCGGCGCCGCACGGAATCTACCGCTGCCGGGGCGATGACCGCTGGTGCGCTATCGCCGTGTCTGGTGATGAGGAGTGGCGCCGCTTCTGCCGGGCTCTGGGCGAGCCCCCCTGGACACAGGACAGCCGCTTTGCCACCCTTCCCCGGAGGCAGCACAATGTTGACGAGCTTGACCGCCTGGTTGAGGAGTGGACGGGGCAGCATACCCCTCAGGAGGCAATGGCTTTACTTCAGAAGGAGGGGGTGGCTTGCGGGGCGGTGCAGGATGCGCGTGATCTGGCTAATGACCCCCAGCTCAAGGCACGGGGCTTCTTTGTTGAGCGGGACGGGGCGATATCCGATGCCGTGCCCATAAGGCTATCGGCAACGCCGGCGGAGTACCGCCGCGCCGCCCCGCTGCCCGGCGAGGACAATGACAGCGTCTACCGGGGGCTGCTGGGGATGGGTGAGGATGAGGTGCTCCGGCTGAGGGAGGAAGGGGTAATATGAGGTCATGCCCGGAAGCCCTCCGGTTGTTATCCGCGTAGCGATGATGCTATAATCCTTGAAGCTAGAGCCTGAATATTCGGGGAGGAGGCTTGCCAAGATGGGAACGACTGAGGAGCTGATTGAGGAGTACCGGCGGAGGAGAGCCAAAATAGAGCAGATGGCGCCCCCCGAGGTTATTGAGAAGCGCCATAAAGGGGGGCAATGGACAGCCCGGGAGCGGATAGGCTACTTCTTTGACCCCGGCACCTTCACCGAGATGGGGCTCTTTGTCCGGCACCGCACGGTCCATTTTGGCATGGCGGAGAGGGAGGTACCGGCGGAGGGGGTGGTCACCGGCTACGGGCTGGTCAACGGCAGACCGGTGGTCGCCTTTGCCGAGGACTACATGGCTATGGCGGGCACCTTTGGCGAGTATCACGGCTTGAAGGAAATCCGAGCTATTAACTTCGCCAAGGATATGGGCTGGCCCCTGGTCGGCATGAACGACTCCGGGGGCGCCCGGCTCCAGGAGGGGATGGACACCCTGGAAGCCTATGGCTGGCTCTTCCGGGCTCAAATCCAGGCGTCGGGTATAATCCCCCAGATAGCCCTGCTCATGGGCCCCTGCCTGGGAGGGCAGGCGTATCACCCCATCATGCAGGACTTCCTCATCCAGTGCCGGAGCACCGGTTTCATGGGGATTGCCGGTCCCGCCTTCGTGAAGACGCAGCTTGGCGAGGAGATAAGCCTTGAGGAGCTCTCCGGGTGGAAGGCGCATGCCGTTAAGTCGGGGCAGACCCATATCGTCGCCCAGGATGATAAGGACGCCCTGGACAAGGCAAAGGAGCTGCTGTCCTTCTTCCCCTCCAATAACAGCGAGCCGCCGCCCTGTATTGAGACCAGTGACGACCCGGAGAGGACGTGCCCGGAGCTGGATACCATAATCCCCGACCGCCCCACCCAGCCCTATGATATGTACAAGGTAATCCGGGCGATAGCCGATGACGGCTATTTCCTGGAGACGTTGCGAGACCATGCCCGGAGTGTCATCACCGGCTTCGCCCGCTTTAACGGGCGCCCGGTTGGTATCTGGGCAAACCAGCCGGCGTGGGCGGCTGGCATTATTGACTGTGATGCCGCCGATAAGGGGGCGAGGTTCGTCCGCTTCTGTGACCTGTTCGGCATACCGGTGGTTACCCTTGGTGACTGCCCCGGCTATATGATTGGCTCCGAGCAGGACTGGAAGGGCATCCTGCGCCACGGCGCCAAGCTGCTCTTTGCCTGGGCGGACGCCACCATACCCCTGATTTCCGTCATTATCCGGAAGTCCTACGCCGGCGCCCACTACGGGATGCTGGACAAGGGCATCGGCGCTGACCTTGTCTTTGCCTGGCCCACGGCGCGGGTTACCATCGTCGGTGCCGAGACCGCCGCCAGCGTCATCTTCGCCCGGGAGATACGGGAATCGCCGCAACCGGAGGAAACGCGCGACGGGAGGATAAAGGAGTACTCCGAGACCTACGAGAACCCGTATTGCGCTGCCGAGCGGGGCTATGTGGATGACATAATAATGCCCGGCGATACCCGGAAGGTAATCAACCGGGCGCTTGATATCCTGAAGGACAAGAACAAGGATAACAGGGCGTTTAAAGCCAGACCGTGGCGGAAGTACTCCAACATCAATCTCTAGTATCCTAAAGGGGAGAGGTCGTCATAGATATAATCCCGGCGATAGACCTCAAGCAGGGCAGGTGTGTCCGTCTCTACCAGGGCAACTACGGGCAGGAGACGGTATTCTCTGACGACCCGGTGGATGTCGCTCTCAAGTGGCAATCGCTGGGGGCACCGAGATTGCATATTGTTGACCTTGATGGTGCCGCTGCCGGTGAGCAGTGCAACCAGGATATTATCACCGATATCGCCCGCTCGGTGCTCATCCCGACCCAGGTGGGTGGCGGCATCCGCCGCCGGGAGACGATTGAGCAGCTGCTTAGGGCGGGGGTGGAGCGTGTCATTCTGGGCACGGCGGCGGTGGAAGACCCCGGGCTGATTGAGGAGGTGTGCGACCGGTTTGGGGAGCTTATTATTATCAGCATTGATGCCTGGGAGGGGCAGGTTGCCACCCGTGGCTGGTTCCAGGGGACGGAGGTGGGGGCGGTTGCCCTGGCTCAGGATATGGCGCTGCGGGGGGTGAGGCGTTTCATCTATACCGATATTAGCCGTGATGGGACCCTTACCGAGCCTAACTTCACTGCCATTACCGAGATGGTAGATGCCATCCGGCTGCCGGTCATTGTGGCGGGCGGCGTCTCCTCGCTTGCCCATATTAGGACATTGCAGCAGCTCGGTGTTGAGGGCGTCATAGTGGGCAAGGCGCTTTATACCGGCGATATAAACCTGAAACAGGCGCTGGATGCCGCTGACCGGGGGGAGAACAGGGGGCAAGATTGACAGAAGAGCTTAGGTTCGATGAGAAGGGGCTTATCCCGGCTATAATTCAGGACGCCGATACTGGCGAGGTGCTGATGCTGGGCTATATGAACGAGGAGGCACTGCGGCGCACCCTGACCAGCGGTGAAGCCTGGTTTTACAGCCGCAGCCGGCAGGCTCTGTGGCACAAGGGGGAGACCTCGGGCATCCACATCACGGTGCGTTCCGTATGGCAGGACTGTGACAGCGATACCCTGCTCGTCAGGGGGAAGGCTAACGGCCCCGTGTGCCACACCGGCAATAAGACCTGTTTCTTCCGGCAGCTAGCCCCGCCGGAGGGGGACAAAGGGCGGGAAGCCTAGGCTGTCTCCTCAGCCTGGTCAATCTCCACTGCCTTCCTCAGTGCCGATAGGGCAACCTCTATCTGACCGTCATCGGGCGGGCGCGTGGTCAATGCCTGTAGCCATAGCCCCGGTGCTGACAGCGCCCGGACTATCCGGTTGCCGGCGTGTCTGGCACCGAAGTAGATGACCTCGTAGCCCAGGGCGGCAATGACCGGGATGAGGACGATGCGGGATAGCAGCATCAGCGGCAGTGATGGCCGTCCGATGATGGCGAAGACAACAATGGCGATGATAAGCACGGCGAACAGGAAGCTGGTGCCGCAGCGCCGGTGGGCGGTGTCGTAGGCTCTGGTGGCTTCCAGCTCCAGCGGGACGCCGTGTTCGTGGGCATTCACCGCCTTGTGCTCGGCGCCGTGGTAGGCGAATGTCTGCCGGATACTGGGCAGCAGCGCTACCACCCTGAGGTAGAGGATGAAGATAGCCACCCGGATAAGCCCCTCAACCAGGTGAAAAAGCAGTGAGGACTGGATGTAGGGGTCAAGCAGCCGGGTGAGGAAAAGGGGGGCAACGAAGAAGAGGGCAATCGCCAGGACGAACGAAGCGGCTACCATCGCCCAGGCTGACCACCCGGAGAGCTTCTCCCCTTCCTCTTCCAGGGCGACATTGGCTGAGTAGAGCAGCGCCTTGATGCCGAGGACCAGTGCCTCAATAAGGACGATGATACCCCTCAGCAGCGGGGTCCGCCTCATCCAGCCGGTGTAGATGTGAGACAGGGTCTGGATGTCCATCGCCAGCCCGCCGTCGGGGCGGCGGACGGCGGTTACCATTGCCTTACGCCCCCGCATCATCACCCCGTCAATGACCGCCTGTCCCCCGTAAAAGAATCTTTTTGCCATGGTAAAAACCCTGATAAGGAACAGGAGCGGTGCTAGAGCCGCTCCCGGCGGGGTTATATGTGGCTGCCTAGCCCTGATATTTATAGCGCCGCTTGAAGCGCTCCACCCTGCCCCCGGTATCTATCAGTCTCCGCTCGCCGGTAAAGAAGGGGTGGCACTTGCTGCACAGCTCAACCTTGAGCAGCTTCTTGGTGGAACCGGTGGTAAAGGTATTGCCGCAGGCGCAGCTTACCTCGGCATCGTTATAATACTCGGGATGGATCTTTTCCTTCATCGGGATATCTTCCTTCTTGACAGAGGAGGCATGCCCTAGCTGGTGTAAACGCTGACCTTCCTCCGGTTGTTGCTGGTGGGTTCAAATTTAACGGTGCCGTTGATAAGGGCGAAGAGGGTGTAGTCCCTGCCGACGCCGACATTATTGCCGGGGTGTATTCTGGTGCCCCGCTGGCGCACCAGAATGGTGCCGGCGTTAACCGTCTCCCCGGCGTATTTTTTCACGCCAAGGCGCTTTGACTGGCTGTCCCGACCGCAGCGAGAGCTGCCGCCCGCCTTTTTATGCGCCACTTTCCGTCACCTCTTTCTTGCGCCGCCGGGCTTTCTTTGCCGGCTCCTCTTTACCCGCCTCCACAATCCGGTCAATGGATAGCCGGGTATAGGACTGGCGGTGCCCGGTCTTCTTGCTGTAGCGCGCCTTCCGCTTGTACTTGAAGACAACAATCTTCTTCCCCCTGCCCTCTCCGGCGGCGGTAGCCACTACCCGGGCTCCGTCAACGACCGGGGTGCCCAGCGTGACCTTATCGCCATCGGCAATAAGAAGCACCCTGTCCAGCTCAACGGAATCTCCGGCGGCAACCTCCAGACGCTCAATGTCCAGGGTCTGCCCGAGGCTTACCCGGTACTGCTTACCGCCGGTCTCAATAATAGCGTAAATAGCTCTCCTCCTGTGAACCTATCCATTCTACCAGTTACCTCTGCTGGGTGTCAAGCACGAGCCGGCGCCACAGTTCCTCTACCTGCCGCTTCAGGGCATCAAGGTCGCCATCGTTGCTGATGACGACCCCGGCGTGTTTTTGCCGCTCCTCCGCCGGCAGCTGGGAGCGGATGCGGGACAGGGACTCCGCCTCCGATAGCCCGGCGCGCTCCTGTAGCCGCCGCCGCACCGTAGCCTCGGCGGCTACGGTGACCCAGACCTCGTCCACCAGCGGGGTCCACCCCGCCTCAATGAGGAGGGGGGCTTCCAGCACCACCACCCTTACCCCCTGCCGCCGGTAATCTTCAATCTGCGCCTTCACCATATCGTACATCCGGGGGTGCATTATCCGGTTGAGCCGGGCTAGCTGCTCCGGGTCGGCAAATACTATCTTGCCCAGCCGGGCGCGGTCAATCTCGCCGTTTGCTTTCAGGATATGGCTGCCGAAGGCAGCCACCACCCCCTGCCACAGCCCGGTATGCGGCAGAAATGCC
>CAZFCV010000037.1:0-6755 GCA_964517985.1 uncultured Dehalococcoidales bacterium
GGGCGAGGGCGATGCTGGCGGTATCGGTTGCCGTATCTATGGCTAGCTGCATTAAAACATCTCTTTTATGGCTGCCCTCAGCTGGCTGGCGAGCTGGCGGTAGCGCCTGCCGCCGGGGGTTAGCCGGAAGCGGCGCTCGGTGTCGGAAAGATAGCTTATCTCAATCAGCAGGTGCTCTGCGGGCAGCGCACTCAGCCCCTTCTCCGCCCACTCTATGGCACAGACGCCGTTACCATATAGATATTCGTCCAGCCCCAGCTCCACAATCTCCTCTATATTGTCCAGCCGGTAGAGGTCAACGTGGTAGAGCGGCAGCCGGCCGTAGAGCTCCCTGACCAGGACAAAGGAAGGGCTGAGGGCATACTCCTTGATGCCCAGCCCCCAGGCGATGCCCTGGGTAAGGCAGGTCTTGCCGGTTCCCAGTACCCCGCTGAGGAGGTAGACGTCACCGGCGGCGGCAAGCTTGCCGATGCTGACGCCGAGCTGCCGGGTCTCCTCCGGGCGGCGGGTTATTAGCTCCTGCTGGACCTGTCTCATCTCGGGTAAAAATGCTCCCAGCCTCGTTTTTCAAGGCTAACCCGGTTACCCTGGCGGTCAACCAGGGTTACCTCTCCCTTATTATCGCCGGTGGTCTCGCCGATGACGGTTATCGGGCAGGGGGCAGCCTCCTTTACCCGGCGCACGACCTCGCCGGGGGCGGTAAATAGCAGCTCGTAGTCCTCCCCCCCGGAGAGCGCCATCTCCAGGGACCGGTCGCCGAAGCCGGCTTTTGCTGCCTGGTGCACCGGCACCCGCTCCGCCTCTACCCGGGCACCGACCCCGCTCTGCTGGCAGACGTGAGCCAGGTCAGCGACCAGCCCGTCACTGATATCTATCGCTGCCCTTGCCCCCTGCGCTGCCAGCAGCTGCCCCTCGGCAAGCCTGGGCTGGGGGCGGAGGAAGGCGTTCCGCAGGGGTTCGGCAGCTTCGGCAGCGAACTCAAGCCGCCCGGTGAGCATCTCATAGCCGCCGGCGGCGGCTCCCAGATAGCCGGTGACCGCTATCTGCTCGCCGGGCACGGCTGCCGAGCGGGTGAGCAGGGCGCCCCGCTTTGCGGCGCTGCCCAGGACGGTAATGGTGATAATGACAATGGGGGCACGGTTAACATCACCGCCGATGATTGCCACCCCGCATTGCTGTGCCAGCTCAATCATCCCCCGGTAGAGGGCGGTAACATCCTCCACCCCGGTATCGGCGGGCAGCCCCAGCGCCACCAGGGCATAGCGGGGCACGCCGCCCATGGCGGCAATATCGCTCAGGTTCACTGCCAGCGCCTTCCCGCCCAGGTCTTCCCAGGGGGTGTTATCCAGTGAGAAGTGGACATCCTGGACAAGGGAATCAACGGTAGCCAGTTGCGTGGCGGCATCACCCTGCCAGGCGGCGGCATCATCGCCGATGCCGATAATAAGCTGCTGTCCGGGGGCTTTCTGCCTGTCCTCGGCTTGGCTGACCATTCGGGCAAGGCGGTCAATCAGGGCAAACTCGCCGAGCTGGGAAACCCTCATAGCTAAAATTATAGCATGGCGGTAGGTGGCTCACAACCTGGCTCTGTTCAACGCCGGTGAAAACCTGCTATAGTCTTTTCGGTGCGCTACGCAATTGTTGCCGATGTTCATGCCAATCTGGCGGCGTTTACCGCCGTGCTGGATGATATCCCGCGGCGGGGAGGGGTGGCGGAGGTGTGGTGTCTGGGGGACACCGTTGGCTATGGCCCTGAGCCGCACCAGTGCCTTGAGCTCCTGCGGCAGCATCAGCATGTCGGCGTCGCCGGCAACCACGACCTGGCAGCCATCGGCAGGCTGGATACCTCTGCTTTCAACCCTGACGCTGCCACTGCCTGCCACTGGACAGCCGGGCGGCTGGAGCCATCGGATATACGGTATCTGGAGAGCCTGCCGCTGGCTCTGGAGAGGGGTGACTTCACCCTGGTGCATGGCAGCCCCCGGGAGCCAATATGGGAGTATCTTCTCTCCACCGGCAGCGCCCGGGAGAACCTTGCCTGCTTTCAGACGCCATTCAGCCTCATCGGGCACTCCCATGTGCCGCTGGTATTTGAGTGTGATAAGACCGGCGCCTGTTCTCTCTACGAATTCCCGGCGGAGGCGGCGTTGAGGCTGGCGGGGAACCGTTTTATTATCAACCCCGGCGGGGTAGGGCAGCCCCGTGACGGCGACCCCCGCGCCAGCTATGCCATCTATGATGACGGGGCGGGGACTATCCACCACTACCGCATCCCCTATGATATCGGCACCACCCAGGCGAAAATGGCGGAGCAGGGGCTACCGGTTAACCTCATAAGGCGTCTGAGCTATGGTCGGTGAGCCGGCGGGCTTCCGCTGCCGGCGTTATTGATACATAGTGTCGCAAGGTGTTGACAGCCCGGTTATCCTGTGCTATATTTCTTATGGCGTAAATATAACGTCATACAAATTTTATGACATATTAAGTTTCGGTTAAGAAAAACCCGTGGTCTTTCACTGTCGCCTGTCGGGCAGCCTGATTTAAGAGGGTGGGGGAAATACCAGATGGCAGGGGTATGAACGAGATGGCAAAAATACCGGACAGGATTGAGACATGGCAGATGGAGGAGCCGGGCAGGCTGGTCAGGACGAGCGTGGCGGTTCCCGAGCTCAAGCCGGGGGAGGTGCTGGTGGAGATTGCCGGCTGCGGGGTGTGCCACACCGACCTGGGCTATTTCTATGATGGTGTGCCTACGGTGAGCAAACCGCCCCTCACCCTGGGGCACGAGATTAGCGGCAGTGTTGTCGCCGGTGATAGTGCCTGGGTGGGCAGGGAGGTTATCGTGCCGGCGGTGATGCCCTGCAATGACTGCCCGGTTTGCGCTGCGGGCAGGAACAACCGCTGTCTGGCACAGAAGATGCCCGGCAATAGCATGGGTATTTACGGCGGGTTTTCCAGCCATATTGCCGTTCCTTCTCCCGACCTGTGCCCGGTGCCGGATAGGGGTGCTATCCCCCTGGAGCACCTCGCTGTGGTTGCTGATGCCGTGACCTCGCCCTATCAGGCAGCAATGCGGGCGGAGGTCAAGCCGGGCGATTTGACCGTTATTATCGGGGCTACCGGCGGGCTTGGTGTCTATGCTACCCAGTTATGCTCCGCCCTGGGGGCGAAAGAGGTAATCGCTATCGCCCGCAACCCGGAGAGGCTGAAGCGCGCCCTGGACTACGGGGCGACATACGCTATTAGCTCGGCGGACAAGACCCCCCGGGAAATCAGGGATGAGTTTCGCAATTACGGCACGGAAAAGGGACTGCCGGCAAACTATGGCTGGAAGGTCTTTGAATGGACGGGGACACCAGCCGGGCAGCAGATTGGCTTGGAGCTACTATCATTTACTGGCAAGCTGATGATATGCGGCTTCGGTATGCACAGGAATGACTATGCCCTGTCAAGGTTAATGGCGTTTGATGCCGATATTACGGGTTCATGGGGTTGTCTGCCCCGGTACTATCCCGAGGTTCTCCAGCTTGTCCTGGGCGGGAAGATAGAGATAGAGCCCTTTGTGGAGACGAGGCCAATGAGCCAGATTCAGCCGGCATTTGCGGAGGCTCACCGGGGCGGGCTGATGAGAAGGATAGTACTGGTTCCTGATTTCTAAATAATTTAGGGGGAGGTAGCGAAAATGGCTTTGGATTGGGTTCCACGGGACAATGTACTAAAAGACCACCAGATTTTTGGCGATGAGCACTTTGGCACCGAGCCGCCGTGTACCATGTTTGAGAAGAAGCCGCTGCTTAATCCGGATACCGGGGAGACGGTTGATGGGCTCTATACGGCGTGGGTGACCCTCAATAATCCGGCTCAGCTGAATTCCTATACCACCGGGATGGTGAAGGGTGTTATTGCCGGTATGCACCGGGCGTCCATGGACCGCAGTGTGGTTGCCACCATATTTACCGCCGTTGGCGACCGGGCATTCTGCCCCGGGGGCAATACCAAGGAATACGCCGAATACTATAGCCGGAGACCGAGGGAGTACCGGGACTATATTGACCTCTTTGCCGGCATGGTGGACGGTATTCTGAAGAGCCGGGTTCCCGTGGTCTGCCGCTGCAACGGGATGCGCATTGCCGGCGGGCAGGAGATAGGGCAGGCTTGTGACCTCACCGTGGCGGCGGATACCGCCATGTTCGGGCAGGCGGGGACAAGGCATGGCTCAACGCCGGATGGCGGCTCCACCGACTTCCTGCCGGTGATGCTGCCCACCATTGAGTTGGCGATATGGAACTGCGTCTCCAACGAGCCGTGGAGCGCCTACAAGATGGAGCGGCTGGGCTTGATTACCAAGGCGCTACCCGTCAAGAAGAATGAGCAGGGAGAGTGGGTGAGGGACCCCCGGGTTATCACCGACCGCTATGTGGACAGCGGCGAAATCGTCTACGGCGAGTCCAAGCCCCCCGCCGGGTTCAAAGAGGGGGTGGGCAGGCTAAAAGGGCTGAAGACGGACTGGTCTCTACTGGACGGCTTTATTGACAGGGTGGTCTGGACCTTTGCCAACCTGATGCCACTCTGTCTCATGAAGTCCATTGAAACGGTGCGGGTTAAAAAGCGTTTCTTCTGGGACAGGACAAAGATGGACGCTTCCTACTGGCTGGCGGCAAATATGAATATGGAAGCCTGGCTGGGCTTCAATGCCTTCAATACCGAGGAGCTGACCGGTTCCCGGGTTGTAGACTTCATCAAATACCGCCAGCTCATCGCCCAGGGGCATTCCTTTGACGACGAGCTCTTTGAGCAGGTTGTCTATCCGCCGAAGAAATAGGGGGAATTCCGGGGCATTGGCTGATATGGAAAGCCGGGGATATACTCCCCGGCTTTGTTTCTGGCTTGACAAAATGGCCGCTACTGGTTAGCATTTTGTTGAGGTCGTGCTAGGCGGGGAGCTAGCGGTGCCCTGAACCTGCAATCCGCTACAGCAGGGCTGAACTCCTGCCCGAGGCTCTTGTCTGGTGGGACTGCCCGGGCTAAGTGGTGTTGAAGGCTGGGTCCTGCGCGGCGGAAGACTACGAACCCCGTCAGATCCGAGAGGAAGCAGCGGTAAGTAGCCGCTTCTGGGTGCCGCAGGGCTGCCTGGCTGGAGCCGTCTGGCTTCGGGTAAGCCGTTAGGCAGGGTCGACGGTGGGTGCACGGCCTCGCGAGCTATCCATGAAGAAGACATCTGCTAGCCGGCACCATCCGGAAGAGGAGCCGCTTCTGGCTCAGGCAAAGAGTCTGCTGCGCCAATCCGGGCTCAGGGCGCGGAAAGGGCTGGGACAGCACTTCCTTGTTGCCGAATCGGTGCTCCGGCTCAGCAGCGCGGCGGCGGAGCTTGACCCCGGCGATGTCGTTATTGAGGTTGGGCCTGGCCTGGGGGTACTGACCAGGGAGCTTGCCGGAAAAGCGGGGCAGGTATTTGCCGTTGAGCTTGACAGCAAACTGGCGGCTCTCTTGAAGCAGACCCTCGCCCCGGTTGGTAACGTTACCGTTATCAACGATGACATACTCAGTATTGACCCCGCGGGGCTGCTCTGGGGGCTGGGGGAGAAATTCCCGGCGGCGGGATATAAGGTGGTGGCTAACCTCCCCTACTATGTTGCCTCGGCGGTGCTGCGTCATTTCCTGACCGCTTCGCTCAAGCCGCAGCTTATGGTGGTCATGGTGCAGAAGGAGGTGGCGCAGGCGATTGTGGCTGAGCCGGGGGGGATGAGCCTGCTCAGTGTCAGCGTCCAGTTCTACGGGGAGCCGCAGGTGGTTGGCTATGTCCCCGCCAGCTGTTTCTATCCGGAGCCGAAGGTTGACTCGGCGGTACTGCGCATCAGGGTGCCTCCGCAGCCGATGGTGGCGGTGAGCAACGAGGGGAGCTTCTTTGCCCTGGTGCGGGCGGGCTTCAGCGCTTCCCGCAAGCAGCTCGCCAATTCCCTGGCTCATGGTCTGGGGTTGTCCAAGGACGAGGTCTTGCCTCTGCTTGAGGCGGCAGATATCCTCCCCCGGAGGCGGGCGGAGACACTGACCATTAATGAGTGGGAGCGACTATGGCAGGTATGTACTCGGGCAGGAAGACTGGCGGGCTGACCGTCCTGGCGCCTGCCAAGCTGAATCTGACCCTTGAGGTCGTGGCGCAACGCCCCGACGGCTTCCATGAAATCCGCAGCGTTGCCCAGACAATAAGCCTGTGTGATAGCCTTCACTTCCGCCAGAGCCGGAGGCTGGAGTTCCGGTGCGACCGGGGTGGCTGGGTTGCCGGGGAGAGCCTGGTGTCCCGAGCCGCTCGGCGGCTCCGGGAGGCTGCCGGCAGTAACCGGGGGGCGGTGGTGGCGATTGAAAAGCGTATCCCCCTGCTCGCCGGGCTGGGTGGGGATAGCAGCGATGCCGCTGCGGTTCTGCTCGGGCTGAATAAGCTCTGGGGGCTGGGTCTATCACGGGAGGTGCTGCTTCTGCTTGCCTCTCCGCTTGGCTCGGATGTCGCCTTTTTCCTCTATGGCGGGACGGCGCTTCTTGAGGGGAGGGGTGAGGTGGTAACCCCGCTGCCGCCCCTGCCCCATAGGTGGGCCGTCCTCATGGTGCCGCCGGTGCCCCGGGCGCCGGGCAAGACGGGGCGGCTCTATGCCTGCCTGGAGGGGAGCCACCATAGCCGGGGGCAGGCTGCCGGGGGGCTGGTGGCGTGGCTGGAGGCGGGTGGTGGTGAGTCCCCTCCGCCCCTGTTTAACGTGTTTGAT
>CAZFCV010000037.1:6765-9717 GCA_964517985.1 uncultured Dehalococcoidales bacterium
GATGGCGTTGCTGCCCGGGGTTTCGCCGGGCTTGAGGAATACCGGCGGCGGGTTTTGGCGTCGGGGGCGGGGGCGGCGCATCTGGCTGGCTCCGGCCCCACCCTTTTTACCCTGACCGGGGACAGGGCTCGGGCGGAGGCGGTGTATAACCGGTTGCGGGGGGAGGGGCTGGAAGCCTACCTCGCTGATACCTCGGCGGCGTTAGAATTGTCGGCAGGGGGTTAACATGATAGCGGTGGGGGTTCTGTCCGTAGTTATTGGCTATATTCTCGGCTCTGTCCCGTTTGCCTATATTGCCGGGCGCCTGATAGGGCGGGTGGATATCCGGCAGGTGGGCGGGGGGAATGTTGGCGCCCTGAACACCATACGGGAGATAGGGCCGGCGGCGGGGTTTACCGTCCTTGCTGCTGACATGGGCAAGGGTCTGCTGGCGGCGCTTATCGCCCAGTGGCTGGGTGTTTCCCTGATATTCGTCTTTCTTGCCGGCTTTGCCGCCGTGGCGGGGCACAACTGGCCCCTTTTCCTGGGCTTCAGGGGGGGCAAGGGAGCCGCTACTACCCTGGGGGTGCTCTTTGCCCTGGCGCCCGTGGAGATGGCAATTAGCTTTGCCATAATAGTGGCTATTGTCCTTATTACCAGCAATTTCCGGCTGGCGATAGGTGTCGGGCTGGTCTTCCTCCCCCTGATTATCTGGCTGTTTGGTGGTGCCGGCAGCCTCATTGCCTACTCCGTGGCGCTCCCCCTCTTTGGCAGTGTCAAGTATCTGCCGGCGCTCAGGGGAGCCGTATCCGGTGCCGGGAGCCGAAAAGACCTCATCTTTGACCGGAGATATAAGCCCTGGCAAAAGAGGAGGGATAAGTAGGCTATTTTGAGGGTTGCCCTAGCCGCTATAGCCATGTATGATAAGGGCTGTAAGTACAATATATGGTAACGTGATAGAGTGGAGGAGAGGGAAAAATGAGCAATACCAAGGAGAACCTTGCCGCGGCGTTTGCCGGGGAGAGCCAGGCTAACCGGAGGTATCTCTTCTTTGCCGAGAAGGCAGAGCAGGAAGGGTATCCCCGGATAGCCCGGCTTTTCCGTGCCGCCGCCGAGGCGGAGACAGTCCATGCCCGCAGCCACCTTCAGGTAATGGGTGACATCGGTTCAACCAGGGACAATCTGGGGGTAGCCATAAGCGGGGAGAGCTACGAGTTTGTGAAGATGTACCCCGCCTTTATTGAGCAGGCGAAATCGGAGGGTAACCAGAAGGCGGAGATTGGCTTCACCAATGCCAATGCCGTGGAGAAAATCCACCACGACCTCTACCGGGAGGCGTCCGAAGCCCTTGAGGCGGGGCGGGAGCTGGAGGACGAGCCCTACTTTGTCTGCCAGGTCTGCGGCAACACCGTTGCCGGGGAAGCCCCGGAGTGGTGCCCCATCTGCGGCGCCCCCCGCAAGATGTTCAAGGAGGTGGGGTAGGATTATTTAGCTACCTCACCCCCTGTCTATCCAGCCACCTTACGACGGCTATCTCCTCCTCCCACTGGCTGGCAACTGCCCCATCCAGTCTTGCCTCCAGGAGCTGCTGGAGGACTTCCTTGACGTGGGGTCCCGAAGGAACCCCAATCCGCAGCAGGTGAGCGCCGGTGAGAGCGGGCTTTACATAACGGAGCTTGTCCCGGAATAGCCGGATGTGCTTTCGGGCTATGTGGGAGTCGCTGGCGAGCATATTAGCCGTAATTGCCAGTGGCGAGTGGCCGTGGAGGAGGCGGTGGACGTGGCTCGGGGGGAGCTCCGGGTCAGCCAGTGCCGGCAGTTTGTCTTTCAGGCTATGCGTGTCCCGCAGGGCCTGGGCTGGCGACTTGGGCAGTCTCAGGCGGGAGATAAGCTGCTCGCATTCGTCTCCGGCTAGCGGATAAGCCAGAAGCGCCAGATAGAGCCCGACCGGCGGTGGGCTGGGGGCGGTGAGTCGCCGTGCCTGCTCAAATCTGTCCTCTAGCCAGCCGTTGCCCTTGAGCGCCGGGTGCAGCGGGCGCAGGACATCAAGCTCCCCGGCGCGGCGGAGAACCCTCTCCGGATGTTCCTCCTTCAGTATAAGCTCCAGCTCATGCCGTAGGCGGTCGCCGCTGATGGTATCCAGCATGGCTATATCCCTCTTCAGCAGCCAGAGGGTATGCCTCTCCATGCGGAAGCCGAGCCTTTGCTCGTAGCGCAAGCCGCGCAGGATGCGGGTGGCGTCGTCGGTAAAGCTCTTCTGGTGCAGGATGCGGAGGAGCTTATTGCCCAGGTCATCTCTACCCCCGTAGAGGTCAATCAGCCTGCCGTAGTGACCGGGGTTGAGGCGAATAGCCATGGCGTTGATGGTGAAGTCACGGCGGAAAAGGTCGCTCTTAAGGGAGCCGGGCTGGACATCGGGCAGCGCCCCGGGTCGGGCGTAGCTCTCGGAGCGGGCGGTGGCGATGTCAACGCTCCACCGTCCCCACTGGATTTTGGCGGTATTGAAGCGGGGGTGGGTGGTGAGCTTAGCCGGGCTGGCTGGTGCCAGCCTCTGTGCCAGGTCAATAGCGCTACCCTTCACCACCAGGTCAAGGTCAAGGTTATTCTGCCCCAGGAGCAGGTCGCGGACAGCGCCGCCGACCAGGTAGAGACTCTCCCCCCGCTGGTGTGCCGCTTCACCGGCGGTGTGGAGGAGGCTAACCAGCTCTGGGGGTAGCTGTTGTTCAATTATGGTGGCTAGGTTGCTCATCTATTGTTTCCTCTTTCCCCGATTATAGCACAGGATGTTTGGGGAACCTAGATGCGGGGTATTTCTCGGGGGGTGGGGGCTCTACCCCCTCTGGCTTCTGTTGACAAAGAAATGCGGTTGTGCTAATATTCAACTACTTAAGTAGTACCTTAACAACTGGATAGCGGAAGGAAGGTTCAAAAGCGAAAACTTTTTTTATGGCGAGTTTGATCCCGGCTCAGGAT
>CAZFCV010000038.1:0-9671 GCA_964517985.1 uncultured Dehalococcoidales bacterium
GTGCAGCGGTGCCCGGCGGTCTCGTTAACCCGCTTTGCCTCCTCCAGGCTGGCGGACTCCCCGCCGTTCAGGGCATCATAGCACTCCTTGATGAAGCGGTACTGATAGTCCTCAGGACAAGCCAGAAAGGTACCGCCCATGACTATCAGCTCAATCTTATCCGTGGGGTGCCCCATATCCGCCAGAACCCTCAGCCGGAGCTCAACCTGCTTCCGGGCGTCAAAGCCACACTGTATTGCCCGGAGTACGGCGGGCGATTCCGGGGTATAGCTGACGGGCACCGCCGAGTAGGTCGGGCAATAGATACACTGCCCGGGGCAACTCATGGGCTGGGTCATCACCGCCACCGGGGTGACGCCGGATATCGTCCTTGCAAATTTCCTCATGATATGTCATAAACAGTTTAGCAAATCGGGCGAGCAAATAGAAACCAGCGGGAAGTCTGAGAGGGGCGAAGCCCCTCTAAAAAAATTCCCCCTTCCCCTTGAAGGGGAAGGGGGCAAAGGGGATGGGGTGAGCAGAGACGTATTTGACCAGATAGCGCCGGGGTGGTATAACGTCCGGCACTGGTCCATATTCCGCACCGAGCTGGAGGCGCTGGCAGAGCGCTGGCAGAAGGGCAGCCTGCTCAATGTCGGCTGTGCCCATGGGCCCGACTTCCTGCCCTTCAGGAAAACATTTGCCCTCCACGGGGTGGACTTCTCCGCCGGGATGCTGAAGTTCGCCCGGAAATACGCCGGGAAGTTCCGTTTCAGCGTCAACCTGTCCCTGGCTGATGCCCGCCACCTCCCCTACCCCGACGAGACCTTTGACTGGGCAATCTCGGTAGCCACCTACCACCACATCAAGGGCAAAGAGGAAAGGCTGGAGGCGCTCCAGGAGCTGAGGCGGGTGCTGAAGCCGGGCGGCGAAGCCTTTATCACGGTGTGGAACCGGTGGCAGCCCAGATTCTGGTTCCGGGGCAGGGAGACAAACGTGCCGTGGCGGAAGGGGAATAAGACCCTCTACCGCTACTACCACCTCTTCTCCTACCACGAGCTGGAGAGGCTGGCAGAGAGGGCTGGCTTCCGGGTGCTAAAATCTTTCCCGGAAAGCGCCTACCGCTTCCCCATAAAGCTCTTTTCAAGGAATATATGCCTGCTGCTAAGTAAAGACGATTGAAGCGCGTTTATTCCATCTTCTTTCGCAGTACCATGACAACTACGGCACCAATTCCGTAGGCAAGGGAAACTGCGAAACCAACCAACATCGACATTGGCACTGGCTCAGCACCATATAGTGCTCCAGTGATAAGGCCCATCACGAATGTTGAGAGCCCCATTACCCAAAAAATAACAAACATGGCCCATGCGGTTATTGACGCTAATGCTTTAAATATACCTGGCATTTTCTACCTCCTCTGTGGTTTTACATAATCACTGCTTTGTCAATATTATAGCACTGGGTGTCAACCATCTATCCTCCTCGCTGTTCCATTAATAGTTCTACGGTCGCCAATATTGACAACAGGGCTCGCCAGGGGATAGGATGCCAGCAAAAGGGAGGCGGGACATACATCATGATAGTTAAAATCACTTGCCCTAAATGCAACACCGAGGGTAGCATCTCCCTGGTTGAGTCCAGCTACCACGGTCCCTACCGCTGCTGGAAGTGCCGGGCGCTCTTCACCATCCGGATGGAGAATAACGAGGTTAAGTCCTGCACGCCCCTCAGCGAGGAGGAGCTTGCCAAGCAGCAAGAGATTGAAGCCTTAAGAGCCAAGTTCAAGCAGGGCTAGCCGGAAGGGAGCCCACCCCCGGAGCCGGGCACCTGCTCCGGAAGATAATTTGTCTTCTCCGGTGACAGTAGGCTATAATAAGCCCTAATCAAAGAGGGGGTGCTCAAGATGCCATCGTACGCCTTTTTTCGCAACCAGTTCGTGCCTCTTTCCGAAGCCAGGGTAAATATCATGACCCATTGCCTCCACTACGGCACGGCTATCTTTGAGGGCATCCGGGGAAACTGGAATGACGAGCAAAAACAGACCTATCTCTTCCGCCCCAGAGAGCACTACGAGCGGCTGCACAAGGGCTGCCAGATACTGATGATTGCCCTGCCCCATACCCCGGATGAGCTATGCCGGATAACGGTGGAACTGGTGGCGCGGTGCGGCTTTGAGGATGACCTTTATATCCGCCCCCTGGCTTACAAGAGCTCGGAGTCCCTGGGCGTCCGCCTCCACGGTCTGGAGGACGATTTCCTGATGTTTGCCATTCCCTGGGGACCATACCTTGATGTGGATAAGGCAAGATGTAGCATTTCCTCATGGCGGCGCCCGGATGATAACGTGATTCCACCGCAGGCTAAGATAACTGGCCTTTATATCAATAACGCCCTGGCAAAAACAGAAGCCATCCTCAACGGCTTTGATGAGGCAATCATGCTCACCCCGGACGGCTTCGTCTCCGAAGGCAGCGGCGAGAATATCTTCCTCATCATTGACGGCAAGCTGGTCACCCCCGCCAGCTACAGCAACATCCTGATGGGTATTACCCGCGATACCGTGATGCGGCTGGCACAGGAAGAGCTGGGCATAGAAACGATAGAGCGGCAGGTTGACCGCAGCGAGCTTTACACCGCCCAGGAATGCTTCCTCACCGGCACCGCCGCCCATGTAACCCCAATCGGCGAGATAGATTACCACCAGATTGGTGATGGCGAGATAGGCACGGTGACCGCCAGATTACAGGAAATCTACTCCCGGGTGATAAGGGGCAACCACCCCAAGTACCTTGATTGGTGCCTCCCGGTCTACCAGAAGTGAGCCGGCACTAAACCTGCTGCGGGGGGATAAAAGAGGTCTGTCCCACGGCAAGCGACTTAACCAGGCAGATTACCCGGCAGCTCTCCTCCAGGGTAGCCGTGCAGTTATGGGCTTCCTCGAGCAGCTGACCGATGGCGAAGCTACCATGACCGTGAACCATAACGATGCGGTACTGCCCCAGTGCTTCAGCAATAACGTCCGCCAGCCCTCCCGGCTCAACATTCATACGCCAGCCGAGGACGGGAACCCTGCCTATCAGGGACAAGCCTTCGGTATCACTGGGGACAATCTCGGTATCAGCCAGCGAGAGGGCAATAGCATGGGGCGGGTGGGCATGAACTATGGCTGATGCCGCCGTCTTCTGATAGATAGCCCGGTGAACCGCCAGCTCCGTGGAAGCCAGCGGGGTACTGCGGTCATTCTTGCTTATCCCGGTCTCAATAAGGTCATGCTCCTCCAGACAGCCAAGGTGGCTACCGCGGCGGGTAATTATCATCCGCTCCCCCAGCCTTATGCTCAGGTTGCCGCTGTGCGAGGAGACAAGCCCCCGGGCAAACAGGTCATGGCCCACAGTCTGAAACTGGGCTAGAATCATAGCACCCCTTCATCAGTTGCCATCCAACAATAACCAGTATAAACGGCGTTACATCTAAAGCCAGCGGTTAATTCTCCACCCCAGCTACCACCCCATCAGGGTAAGCTGCCCCATCCACCCAGGAGGATAAACCCCCACTCCACCCCATGTCAAATCCGTCCCTGGCTAGAACTCACTCCGCCTCTTCTGTTCCCTTCTCCGCCGGGGGTTGAGTCAGGGCTTCATTCAGCTTCTTCAGCAACCGGGACTTGCGACGAGCCGCACTATTGGTGCGAATGACACCCTTCCCCGCCGCTTTATCCAGAGAACTGAGCGCCGCCGCAACCGCCTGCCTGGCTTGCTCAAGCTCGCCAGAGAAAATAAGCCCCTCCGCCCTGGTGATACTGGTCTTGCACTGGCTACGGATAGACTTATTTCTGAGCTGCCTTTTCTCCGCCACCCGTGCCCGTTTCTGAACTGAGCTACTACTAACCGGCAATATTTACCTCCTCCTAATTTTATCCGGTACCCCCGGCTAAGCTGCCCCGGCAGTCTTAGCCGCCTCAACGCCAACCCGGGCAACACTCGTCACCCCCCGAACCCCGTCAATCCTCACCAGGAGGCGACTAAGCTGAGCCAAGCCCGTTATCTCCAGGGTAAAAAACAGGGATACCGTGTGGTCATCATGGTTCACCACATTGGCGGTGGTAATATTGACCTTCTCCTCAGCGACAAGAGTGGTAATATCCCGCATCAGTCCTACCCTGTCCCAGGCTTCAAGCTGAACGTTAACTGGATATAGCGAGCCGGTTGGCTGCCACTCTACCGGAACCAGCCTCTCCTTCTCGCTCTCATGCACTACATTGTAGCAATCCTGACGGTGTATTGTCACCCCCCGGCTGCGGGTAACGTAGCCGATAATCCTGTCACCGGGCACCGGATGACAGCACCGGGCAAGGTTGGTAAGCAAATCCCCGACGCCGAGCACCCGAACCGATGATACCTGCGGAGTGGGGGGGGTGACTGCCGCCGTCTCCCGGGGCGGTTCCTGCTGGGCAGCCAGCTTCAAGGCAATCTGATGGGTGGTGATGCCCCCGTCACCAATAGCCACCAGGAAATCATCCAGATTTTCATATTTGAGCAGCTTCGCCAGCTCCTCACGCTCAATATGCTTCAGCCCCAGATGCTCAAGCTCCTTCTCCAGAAGCTCCCGCCCGCGCTCAATATTGTCCACCCGCTCCTGCTTCTTGAACCACTGCCGTATCTTCTCCCTGGCATGAGATGTTTTAACATAGCCCAGGTGGGGATTGAGCCAGTCCCGGCTTGGCCCCTTGGGCCGCCTCGCCGCCATAATCTCAACAACATCACCGTTGTTCAGCTGATAGTTGAGGGGTACCATGCGGCCATTAACCTTAGCCCCGACACAGCGGTGCCCCACCTCGGTATGAACCCGGTAGGCAAAATCAAGGGGGGTGGAGCCTTTGGGCAGATCCTTTATCTCACCCTTGGGGGTGAAGACAAAAGCCTGGTCAATAAATATATCCGTCTTAACCGACTCCAGAAACTCTTCCGCCCCGCTCAGCTCCCGGTGCCAGTCAATCAGCTGACGCAGCCAGGCTATCCTCTCCTCAAAGTGCATATCCGCCTTCTGCCCCTCTTTATAGCACCAGTGGGAAGCAACCCCGTACTCCGCGAGATAATGCATCTCCCGGCTGCGAATCTGTATCTCAAGGGCGGTCATGCCCCGGTACATTACCGTGGTATGCAGCGACCGGTACCCGTTCGGCTTGGGGTTAGCGATATAATCGTTGAACTCGCCGGGCAGGGGGCGCCACAGGTTGTGGATAACGCCGAGGGCGCCATAGCAATCAGGGATGGTGCTAACCACCACCCGCAGAGCCAGAAGGTCATGGATATCATCAAAATGCTTCCCCATCGCCGCATAGCGCTGCATCTTCTGGTGGATGCTGTATATATGCTTGGGCCTGCCCGATATCTCCGCCCGGAGACCCACCTTGTCAAAATCGGCACCCAGAGCCCCAATTATCTCGGCAATGAAGCTCTCCCGCTGGACACGCCGGGCGGCAACCAGACGGGCAATCTGGCGGTACTTGCGTGGCTCCAGGTGACGGAAGGCGAGGTCCTCCAGCTGCCACTTCAGCTCCCATACCCCCAGACGGTGCGCCAGGGGCGCATATATCTCCAGGGTCTCCTGGGCAATGCGATGCCGCCTCTGCAGGGGCAGTGCCCCCAGGGTGCGCATATTGTGCAGCCTGTCCGCCAGCTTGATGAAGACAACGCGGAGGTCTTCCGCCATCGCCACCAGCATCTTCCTCAGGTTCTCCGCCTGCTGCTGCCTCGCCGCCGCCTCCCCCGGAGCCCGCCACGAGAGCTTGCCCAGCCTGGTGGCACCATCAACCAGCCTGGCGACCTCCGGGCCAAACCGGGCTTCAATCTTGGAGACCGGTATTCCACAGTTTTCCGGGATATCATGGAGCAGGGCAGCGGCTAAAGAGGTGGCATCAAACTGAAGCCCGGCTAGAGTCAATGCCGCCTCCAGCGGGTGCTCAATATAGGGCCCACCCGACTTGCGCACCTGCCCGTGATGCGCCTCGGCAGCAAAGGCATAGGCTTCCTCAATCAGAGCTACCTTCTCCGGGGGCAGGTACTTCTGAACCTCAGCTATCAGTCGGCTGACTTTCATCATCCCCCATCAACAGTCAAGACTACACCCCCAGTATAGCCCAACGGCACGGCGGGTGCAAAATCTTCCCCCTCACCGGAGCCACAAAGGCGCCCGGTCTCTTTCCGGCGCTAAAGCCCTTGCCGCCCGGCCCGCTATTAGGCTACACTTACCCCTGATAACCGGTATCGCCACACCGGATGAGGGGGGCTTATGCTACAGCTGACATTCTACGGCGGTGTCGCCGAAATTGGCGGCAACAAGATACTTCTGGAGGACAGGGGGCGAAGCCTGTTCCTGGACTTCGGCTTCCCCTACAATAGATACAAGAGGTTCTACGAGGAGTACCTGAAACCGCGCAGCGGTGCCGGGCTGCTTGACCTCCTAGCAATGGGGTTGCTGCCGCCGCTGGAGGGGCTTTACCGTGATGACCTGGCAGCAGCGGAGCTCTGGCCAGACTTCCGCCACCTGCCCACCCATCGCCCGCTTAAAGAGCTGGACGGGGTATTGCTCTCCCATGCCCACCTTGACCACTCCGGGCACATCTCCCTGCTGAGGGCGGATATACCGGTATACTCCACCGCAGTGACCGCCTTTGTCAGCAAGGCTATGCAGGACTCAGGGAAAGCCGACTTTGACCAGCAGGTGTGCTACTTCCGCCCCACCTCCCGCCAGTGCCCCACCGGCTGGAAGCAGGTAGCCTGCCTTACCGAAAATACGGCGAAGCAGCAGCGGCAGTTCTGCCTCGCCGACGTAAAACCGGACGCCCTGAGCATGGAAGCAGCCCGGTTCTGGAGCCAGGGTTTCTGGGAGAACCCCCCCCGGAAAGGGATTATATCATCCCCCCTTGCCACTACCGACAGGTGCCGCTTTAACCTGCGCTGCTTCCCGGTTGACCACTCCATCCCCGGTGCCTGTGCCTGGGGCATTGAGACCAGCTCCGGCTGGATTATCTACAGCGGCGACCTGCGGCGGCACGGCAGGCGTGCCGCCCTGACCGAGAGGTTTATTGAGGAGGCAGCCAGCCTGAGCCCCAAAGCCCTCATTCTGGAAGGCACCCACGCACCCCGCCAGACGAATGTTGCCGAGGATGAGGTATATGAGAACGGGCTCCGGGCTATCGCCGGCGCCGACGGGCTGGTTATTGCCGATTTCCCCCCCCGGGATGTCGACCGCCTGCTCACCTTCCTCCAGATTGCCCGCGAGACGGGCAGGAAGCTGGCGATACTGCCCAAGGACGCCTACCTGCTGAAGACAATGCGGCTTCTGGAGCCGGAAACCCCCGACATTGCCCGCGAAGACAGCCTGGCTATCTACCAGGATACCACTGCCAGCCGCTCCCCCAACCTATGGCTGCGCCATATCTTCGCGGAATACGAGAGCCAGACCGTCCTCGCCGGGGATGTAAAAAGGGCACAGGACCGGTATATTCTCTGCTTCAGCTTTTTTGACCTGAACGAGCTGCCCAGCATCTGCCCCGGACCGGGTAGCCTCTATGTCTACAGCTCCAGCGAGCCGCACGATGAGGAGCAGGAGATTGACTTCCGCCGCCTCCATAGCTGGCTTGACTACTTCGGGCTCAGGGGCTTCGGGCTTCCGGTAGAGAGTAACGGTAAATGGGTTGTCCCCGACGGTGAGGAGGGGCTGCATGCCTCCGGTCATGCCTGCGGGCCCGACCTGCTGGAGATTGCCCGCCGGATAGAGCCGGAGGTTCTCATTCCCGTCCACAGCAACCACCCCGCCTTCTACACGGAACATATGGGTGACAGCCGGACAAAAATCATCCTTCCCACCGTGGGCGAGGCGATTGAAATCTAGCCCTTAGTGACCAACGGATAGCTGAATGGCGTGTATACCCCCGTCAATCATGAAGGTAGCTGCCGTACAGTAGCTGCTCTCATCGGAGGCAAGCCAGACTATCAATCCCGTGTAATCTTCGGGAACACCCACCCTCTTGAGCGGGAATACCTTGCTCGCCATGGCTTCCAGGTTCTTCACCACCTCTGCCCCCAGCTCCTTGACCCCCTCCGTAAAGGTGAGTCCGTAGCCAACGGTATTGACCCGAATGCCATGCGGAGCAAGCTCGGCGGCTAAATTCAGGGTGAGGGCATTGACGCCGCCCTTCGTCGCTGCGTAGTCAGTCTGCATCACCGGAACACCGAGGACCGCCTGGTTGGCGCTGATGTTGATAATGCTCCCCTTGACGCCCCGGTTAACCATGTCCCGGACAACGCACTGGGTGCAGAAGTACACCCCCTTCAGGTTGATGGCAATGACGCGGTCTACATCCTCCTCGGTCTTCTGCAGAAACGGCGTTGATTTGTAGACGCCGGCATTGTTGACCAGAATATCAACCTTGCCGAACCGGTCTGTGGTCTGTTTGACCATCGCCTCAAGGTCGCTGAGCCTGGTAACATCAGCCTTTATAGCCAGCGCCTCACCGCCCGCCGCCGCAATCTCCTTAACCGTTGCCTCGGCTTCCTCCGTACGCCGGTCCACGGTTACCACTACCTTAGCCCCTTCCCTGGCAAGGGCAACGGCAAAAGCCTTGCCCGTCCCCCTCCCCGCCCCGGTCACGATAGCTACCTTACCATCAAGTTTACCCGGCATGATATCTCCTTTCCTATTTCATAAGTATTTATTGTATGCAATACCCAATCATTAGAATAGAAGAGGCAAGAACTACCCGCTTTGGCTAATAGCTTCCTGTTGTTTTGCCTCCATGTCCGGCCGGCTTGGCGAGAATATGTCTATCAGTGTGCAACCCTTCTCAAGGCTACGAAACCCGTGCTCTATATTGGGGGTCAGGACCATGGCATCATTTTCTTCCAGGTGATAAATCACTCCCGCAAACAGTATTTCCGCCGAACCCCTGGCTACCATTGTGATTTGCTCATGCTCGTGCTGGTGGATGGGGAAATAGGAATTGGGCTGTAGTATGGCATAATTAACCGTAATCTTTTCCCCGGATACAATACGATTTTCCACGGGCGGAGCCATCTTAAACGGCGGCAAACTGGGGTAATTAATAACCCTCTTTCTATTTTCCTCCGCGGTGGCATGCGGTCTGGCCCATCCCGGCTGGCTTTCCATAGACAACGCCTCCATATTTAATTATTCATCAATTCCCGGCACCCCACCCCCCCACCTGAAGAAGCCAGAAAATCTACCTATCTGCGGAGATTGGGGATAAAAAGGGGTTGATTTTCAGCCAGCCTAAGGTTATAGCGGCACCCTCCACTTTGTCAAGACCACAAATCAAGGCGCAGGAACGATTTACTTAACAAAACGGTTAATCGTGTGCCAGGGGTTGCCGGCTCCCGTTTATGCGGTGCCCGCTGGGGGGGGACGGGCAATGAGCAACCGGCTATGCTGTGGCTGTATTTTTATATGAGACAGTATCTCCTCTGCCCCCAGCCCCTCAATAGCCCTGACGGCATTGGCTGAGGTGCAACAAACATCTGTCTCAACTCCAGGGAATCACTAACGAAGTAAGCTATGTCCTGAACCTCACCCGGCTGGTAATTATGGGCCAGGATAAGGGCATTCCTTTCTTTCTTGAGACTCAGGACTTTGTCTATTAACTCAGTGTCACCTTGCATCTTAAAACG
>CAZFCV010000039.1:0-3413 GCA_964517985.1 uncultured Dehalococcoidales bacterium
AGGACGAGACCGGTGACTGGATTCGGGAGCGGGCTTTTGAGTACGGTACTACCACCGGACGGCCGCGGCGCTGTGCCTGGTTTGATGCCGTTGCCGCTCGCTTCAGCGTCCGGGTTAATGGTTTTACCGGTATAGCCCTTACCCGTCTTGATGTCCTTGATGACCTGCCCAGCATGAAGATATGTGTCGGCTACCGGCTGGATGGGGAGACGATTGATTATTTCCCGGCTAGCGCTGCGGCTCTGGAGAGGTGCCAGCCGGTCTATGAGGAGCTGCCGGGGTGGGAAACCGCCACCAGCGGTATCCGGGATTACGAGCGTCTACCGGCAGAAGCCCGCCGCTACGTCGCCAGATTAGAGGAGCTCATTGACTGCCCGGTTCGGCTCGTCTCCGTGGGGCAGGGGCGGGAAGAGACAATTGCGGTCGGCAGCATCTGGTGACCGGTAGCTGGGCGGGTTTTCTATAGCGGCAGGTCAATCTGGTAGTTTTTCACCGTGTCCCTGATTAGTGCCGCCGTCTTTTCGTCCGGCTCAATGAGTGGCAGGCGTGGCTTACCCACCCGGAAGCCGAGGTGGTTCAGGGCGTATTTAACCGGCATCGGGTTGGCGATGGTAAACAGGGCATTGACCAGGGGGAGGAGGTGGCGGTGGATGCTGGCGGCTCTATCCACATTACCGGCAAGGGCGCTTTCCACCATCTCCTTGATCTGGTTGCCTACCAGATGAGAGACAACACTGATGACCCCGTAGCCACCCAGGGTGAGTATGGGCAGGGTGTCGCTATCGTTGCCACTCCAGATAAAGAAGTCCTCACCGGTGCCGCTGATAATCCGGGCAATCTGCTCCAGGTTACCGCTGGCTTCTTTTACCCCGATGATATTATCAATCTGGCTCAGCCGGATGGCCGTCTCGGCGGCAAGGCTGGTCACGGTGCGCGATGGCACATTATACAGGATACAGGGCAGGCTGGTGCCCCCGGCGATGGTCTTGAAGTGCTGGTACAAGCCCTCCTGGGTCGGTTTGTTGTAGTAGGGGACGACCAGTAGACAGGCATCAACCCCGGTTCGCTCCGCTTCTCTGGTCGCCTCCAGCGCCTCCGCTGTGCTGTTGCTCCCCGTGCCGGCGATTACGGTTCCCCTTTCCCCTACCGCCGTTTTCACCTCACGGAACAGGCGTAACTCCTCCGCCCGTACGAGGGCAGGAGACTCGCCGGTGGTGCCTACGACCACGACCCCGTCACTCCCGGAGTTGAGCAGGGCGAGGGCTAACCGCTTCGCCTGCTCGTAATCAACCTCCCCCGCCTCGTTGAAGGGGGTTACCATGGCGGTGATTAAGCGTCCCAGTTCTCTCATCTCGCCACCTTTCCGGCTGGGCGCACCCAGTCTCTCTTTATCATCTCCTCGGCAATCTGGACGGCATTTAAGGCGGCTCCCTTGCGCAGGTTGTCGGCGACGACCCATATGACCAATCCCTTCGGGTGGGAGGCATCCCGGCGGATACGGCCAACAAAGACCTCGTCGGTGCCGGCGGCTGACCACGGCAGCGGATAGAGACTGATGGACGGGTCATCCAGTATCTTGACCCCCGGCGCTTGAGCCAGAATACTATGGGCTTCATCAGGGGACATTGTCCGGGAGAACTCAATGTGGACTGCCTCACTATGGCTGATGAATACCGGCACCCGGACACAGGTGGCGGAGATAGCCATATCAGCGGCGTGCATTATCTTCCGTGTTTCCTCCACCATCTTCCACTCTTCCCTGGTGTAGCCGTTGTCCAGAAAGACGTCTATTTCCGGGAGCAGGCTGAAGGCTATCTGGTGGGGGTAGACATGGGGGATGACGGTCTGCCCTTCCAGCACCTCCCTGGCTTGTGTTGTCAGCTCCTCCACGGCGGCGGAGCCGGTACCGGATACCGCCTGGTAGGTGTCAACGACAATCCGCCTGATGGGGTTGACCCTGTGCAGCGGGTATAGAGCCACCACCATCTGGATGGTGGAGCAGTTGGGGTTGGCGATAATCCCCTTGTGCCATTTAATATCCTCCGGATTGACCTCAGGCACCACCAGGGGCACCGAGGGCACCGTTCTGAAGGCGGCGCTGTTATCAATAACCACGGCTCCCTGCTGGGCAGCAATCGGCGAGAAGTAGCGGCTGGTCTCACTGCCGGCGGAGAAGAGGGCGATATCAATCTCCCGGAAGGACTCCGGGGTTGTCTCTCTGACCTCCACCTCCTGACTGTTAACCCGCAGCTTTTTGCCTGCCGAGCGGTCGGAGGCGAGCAGCCGGATTGAGGTCATGGGGAATTTGCGCTGCTCCAGCACCCGGATGAACTCACTGCCAACAAGCCCGGTGGCGCCGACAATGGCTACTCTGTATCCACTCATCACCGTCTCCTATAAGCCAAGCAGGGCGTCCAACCCGTAGACCAGCCCCTGGCGCTTGACCGCCTCCCTGATGGCGAGGATGACCCCTGGCATATAGCACTCGCGGCTGATGGTATCATGGCGGATACTCAGCGTTTGCCCGGCACCTCCGAAGAGCACCTCCTGGTGTGCCATGAGCCCGGGGAGGCGCACGGCGTGAATGGCGATACCATCAACCGGTTCTCCCCGGCTCGCCGAGGGGTTGCCTGGCTCCGTGGAGGAGAACGGCTTGCCTCTGGCGGCTGACATGGCTCGAGCGGTGGCGAGGGCGGTGCCGGAGGGGGCATCAACCTTCCGCTCGTGGTGCATCTCTATAATTTCTGCATAGTCAAGGTGTTTTGCCGCCACCCTGGCGAGGTGTATCAGCAGCACGGCACCGAGGGCAAAGTTTGCCGCCACCACGGCGCCAATCTGGTTGTCTCTGGTTAGTTGCTCAATCCCGCTGATATCCTCGGCGCTCAGCCCGGTGGTGCCGATTACCATATTAACTCCGCGTCCGGCGGCAATCCGTGCTGCGGGCATGGTTGCTTTGGCGGTAGAGAAGTCTACCAGCACATCGGGCTGGCAGTCGGTTATAATGGACTCCAGGTCAGCCGATAGCGGCACGACCTGAGTGCCGCTGGGCAGGAGCAGGAAGTCCTCGTCGGGCTGAAGCTCTACAGCGCCGACAACCTCCATCCCCGCTTCCCGGCACAGGGCATTTATTACCTCCTGCCCCATTCTGCCGGAAGCCCCCTGCACTACCACCCTGATTGGCTTCATCATCTGGCTCCGTAACGTGGTTTACCGGCCGGTATGGCGCTGTGGGGGGCGGCTCTGCTGCGGTCTTCGGGACTGATATCCGGAGCCGGCAGAACCAGCTGGTCGCGCTCCCGGCGTTTCGGAGGGCTTTTCAAGGACTGCCCGCCGTGATAGCCTTATCTTGCCCATATCATCAATGTTAATAACCTTTACCGTAATCTCATCGCCGACCTTGACCACGTCCTCAA
>CAZFCV010000039.1:3423-9040 GCA_964517985.1 uncultured Dehalococcoidales bacterium
AACCCGGGGCACCCGGTACTCGGCGAGTTCGCTGATGTGAACCAGCCCCTCTTTCCCGGGGAGAATCTCAACGAAGGCACCGAAGTCCATGATGCGCGTTACCTCCCCGGTGTAGATGGTGCCGATTTCGGCTTCCTTGGTTAGCCCTTCAATGATTTCAATAGCTTGGCGGGCTCCCTCCTCGTTGGACGAGCCAATAATCACCGTGCCGTCATTCTCAATATCAATGCTTGCCTTGGTCTTTTCAATTATGGAACGTATTGTCTTGCCGCCGGTGCCAATCACGGCGCCAATCTTGGCGGGGTCAATGGTTATCTTGTGCATCCGGGGCGCATAGCGGCTCATTTCCGCCCGGCTGGAGCTGATGGTATTCTGCATTACCTCCAGTATGGACAGGCGAGCCGGGCGGGCTTGCTCCAGCGCCTCCTTCAAAATCTCCCGGCTTACCCCCTTGAGCTTGATATCCATTTGTAGCGCGGTAACGCCATTAGTGGTTCCCGCCACCTTGAAGTCCATATCGCCGCAGGCGTCCTCTATGCCTTCAATATCGGTGAGGATGGTGTTCTTGCCATCGCCGGAGACCAGCCCCATGGCGATGCCCGCCACCGCCGTCTTTATTGGTATGCCGGCATCCATTAGGGACAGGCTTGAGGCGCAGGCGCTAGCCATGGATGTGCTGCCGCTGGAGCTTAAGACCTCGGAGACGAGGCGGATGGTATAGGGAAATTCCTCGTCCTTGGGCAGCACGGGCAGGAGAGCCCGCTCCACCAGTGCCCCGTGCCCGATTTCCCGGCGCCCCGGTGTGCCGATGCGCCCCACCTCGCCGCTGGAGAAGGGCGGGAAATTATAGTGGTGGATGAAGCGCTTCGCCTCTTCTATGCCCAGCCCATCAAGCTTCTGCTCCTTCCCCACCGAGCCCAGGGTGATAATGGTCAGCACCTGGGTTTGCCCCCTGTTGAACAGGGCGGACCCGTGGGTACGGGGCAGGAGCCCCACCTCGCAGCTGATAGAGCGGATATCGGTCGGGCGGCGCCCGCCGATACGCTGCCCCTTCTCCAGGATATCGCCCCTTATCCTGTCTCTGGTCAGTTTTTCCAGGGCATTGATTATTTCCGTCCCCGGGAAGGAATCGCTTAAACCGGCAATGACCGTCTCACGCAGCTCGCTGAGTAACCGTTCCCGCTCTGATTTCTCGGTCTGTGCCAGGGCTTGGGCAAGCCGGTCGCCGGTGGCTTCCGAGACTGCGGAGAGCAGGTCGGGGCTAATCTCCGGGGCGGGGGATTCTAGCTTGGGCTTGCCCTCCGCCTGCCGCAGCTCCTCCTGGAGCTTGATAATAGCCTGGTTTGTCTCCTGCCCCAGACCGATTGCCTGATTTACAATATCCTCGGCAACCTCCTGGGCACCGGCTTCCACCATGACTATCGCCTTCCCGGTACTGACCACAATCAGGTCAAGGAGGCTGCTCTCCAGCTGAGCCATTGTCGGGTTCACGGCCAGCTGCTCATCAATATAGCCGATGCGGGTGGCGGCGATTGGGCCATCAAACGGTATCTCCGATAGCGATAGGGCTGCCGAGGCGCCGATGACGGCTAGTATATCGGGGTCGTTCTCCTGGTCGGTGGAGAGCACGGTAATCACTACCTGGATGGCGTTACGCCACCACTTGGGCAGCAGCGGGCGCAGCGAGCGGTCGGTAAGCCGGCTGGCTAGGGTTGCCTCCTGACTGGGACGGCCCTCCCTCCTTATGAAGCCGCCCGGAATCTTTCCGGCGGCGTACAGCCTTTCTTCGTAGTCAATGGTTAGCGGCAGGAAGTCTACTCCCTCACGTGGTCTATCACTGACGCAGGCGGTGACCAGCACCACGGAGTCTCCGTACCTTACGGTTGTTGCCGCACTTGCCTGTCCGGCGAGTTTCCCCGTCTCAATAGTCAGGCTTCTATCCCCGATGTCACAGGTGAATGTTCGTTGTTCTGGCAAAATTCTCTCCTCCCCAGCCCTTACTTACGCAACCCAAGTTTGGCAATGAGACGGTGGTAGCGCTCGACGTCCTCTTTGCTGAGATAGGCAAGGAGCCTTCGCCTCTGTCCCACGAGCTTGAGTAAGCCACGCTGTGTGTGGTAATCATGACGGTTAGCCATCATGTGCTCGGTTAGCTGGTTTATTCTCTCCGTAAGCATGGCTACCTGAACCTCGGTTGAGCCGGTATCCTGCTCATGGAGCTTATGCGTGTTTATAATCTCGGTCTTTCTTTCCTTGTCCAACTTGTACCTCGTGTTTTATTAGATTGCCGGTATTAACTCGATATCAGGGCAAGATTCAAGCGTCCTGCCAGCCCATGTGATTATAGCACAGGTCAGGGACGGCTGTAAATTTATGTTTAATTTATGTTTGAGCATGGAGCTTTATTGCCTTGACTTGGCGATTAGCCGGGGGTTATAGTAGTGAGTAGTAGCTGCTTAGACCATGCATGTTGGCGTATGCCGGCTTAAGCTCCGTCTACCGGAGAATCTATCTCTCAAGGGCAAGCGGCGGGTCGTGAAGTCCGTCACCAGCCGGGTGCAAAACAGGTTCAACGTTGCTATAGCCGAGGTTGATGACCAGGACTTATGGCAGATGGCTACCCTTGGTATCTGCTGCGTCTCCAATGATAGCCGCCTGACCAATGAGGTGCTTACCAGGGTAGTCGGCTTTATCAGCGAGAGCCGCTTTGAGATAGAGATTGTTGACTATGAAATTGAGCTGCTACCCTTTTAGTGGGGAGAGCCTTTATGGAGCCCTCGGCGTTTCTCCAGCATCTTACCGCTCAACCTGATTACCGCCAGCAGGTGGCTCATGTTGAGCATCTGCCCCCCCGCCCGCCCCGCCATGCCGCTCTGGACGAGCCCCTGGTGGAGGGTCTTGCCCGTTGCCTGGAGGGGCATGGTCTGCTGCCGCTATATACCCATCAGGCGGAGGCGGTGAATTTTGCCCGGGGTGGTCGGAATGTAATGGTGGCGACCTCAAGCGCCAGCGGTAAGACCCTGTGCTATAACATCGCCGTAATGCAGGCGGTGCTGAGCGAGCCGGGCACCCGCGCCCTTTACCTCTTCCCGACCAAAGCCCTGGCTCAGGACCAGCTGCGTACCCTGGGAGAGCTGTTCTGCCCCGGGCTACTGGGGCGGGAGGAGATAGCCACCTTTGACGGCGATACCCCGCAGTGGGAGCGTGCCGGGATAAGGCGGCAGACCCGGGTAGTCCTGACCAATCCCGATATGCTTCACCTCGGCATACTGCCCAACCACCGCTCCTGGTCAAGGCTGCTGCGCCATTTGAGGTACATCGTCGTGGATGAAGCCCATGTCTATCGCGGCGTTTTCGGCTCCCATGTCGGCGGCGTGCTGCGCCGCCTGCGCCGTCTCTGCGAGCACTATGGCTCAGCCCCGCAGTTTATCTGCACTTCGGCGACGCTCGCCAATCCGGCGGAGCATGCCGAAGGACTGGCTGGGCTGCCCTTTGCGGTCGTTGGCGATGACGGCTCTCCCCATGGGGGCAGGGACTTTGTTTTCTGGAACCCGCCGCTTATAGACGAGGCGAAGAGTGTCCGGCGCAGTGCCAATAGCGAGGCGACACACCTCTTTACCGAGCTGGTAAGCCATGACGTTCGCAGCCTGACCTTCGCCCGCTCCCGGCGGCTGACCGAGCTTATCTATAGCTATTCGCGGCAGAGCCTGGCAGAGAGCAGCCCCGCCCTGGCGGGGCGGATTAAGGCTTACCGTGCGGGCTATCTCCCCGAGGAGCGGCGGCAGATAGAGCAGGAGCTGTTCTCCGGGCAGCTGCTCGGGGTGGTGGCGACCACTGCCCTGGAGCTGGGCATAGATATTGGCGACCTGGAGGCGACGGTGCTCACCGGCTACCCGGGGAGCATTGCCAGCACCTGGCAGCAGGCGGGGCGGAGTGGCCGCGGCAGGGAGAGGGCTCTCAGCTTTCTCATCGGGCTGGATGGTCCCCTTGACCAGTACTTTATGCGCCACCCGGACTACTTCTTCGGGAGAAGCGTGGAGAACGCCCTGGTGACCCCGGACAACCCCTATATCCTGCGGGCGCACCTGTTGTGCGCCGCCTGGGAACTGCCGCTGCGTGATGATGATGAACGCTTCTTTGGCTCCGGCTTTAGCCGGGAAAGGGTGGAGCTGGAGGGGCAGGGAATACTCCGCGAGCGCCGGGGACGCTGGTTTGTCTCTCCGGCTATCGCCTACCCGGCGCAGGGTGTCAGTATCCGCTCCGCCTCCGGGGTGAACTTTGCCCTTGTTGATGCCGCCACCGGCTCCCTGCTGGAGACGGTGGAAGCCAGTGTCGCCTTTTTCCAGCTCCACCCCGGGGCTATCTACCTCCATCAGGGGGAGAGCTATCTGGTTGCCGAGCTTGACCTGCCCAGCCGCACCGCCTACGCCGCCCCGACCAGGGCTAACTACTATACCCAGACCAGGGATATTACCGAGCTGCGTATCCTGAGGGTGCTCCATAGCCGGAAACTGAGAGGTGTGGAGGTGTGTCTGGGGGAGGTGGAGGTGACCACTACCGTGGTCGGCTTCAAGAAGAAGGCGCAGTTCACCGAGGAGGTTCTTGGAGAGGAGCCCCTTGACCTGCCGCCGCAGCGCTTCCCCACCGTTGCCCTGTGGTTTGACCTGCCTCCGGCGGTTATTGACCGGCTGGATGAGGCGCAGCTTGACCTGGCGGGCGGGCTGCATGCTGCGGAGCATGCCGCCATTGCCATCCTCCCCCTCTTCGCCCTGTGCGACCGCAACGATATCGGCGGTATCTCCACTCCCCTCCACCCCGACACGGGCAAGGCGCAGGTATTTATCTACGATGCCTATCCCGGCGGGATAGGCATCGTAGAGAAGGGCTTTGAGCTGGTTGAGGAGCTGTGGCGGGCGACGCTGGCGGCGATTATTGAGTGTCCCTGCCGGGAGGGCTGCCCCGGTTGCATCCAGTCACCGAAGTGTGGCAATAATAATCAGCCCCTGGATAAGGAGGCGGCGCAGATATTGCTGGCGGGGCTGTTAGGTAAGTAGGGGGTAAGGTTGATAGACATCAAGCAGGCGTTGCAGCGTAGCCGTGATGGCTGGTTCGGCCGGGCAATGCGCCTCTTTGACCGCACCGCCGTTGATGAGACGGTATGGGCGGAGCTTGAGGAGCTGCTTGTCGCCGCCGATGTCGGCATCGCCACGACGGAAAAGCTGATCGAGAGGGTGAAGCGGCGGGTGAGGGAGGAGGGGGTTAGCCAGGGGGCGCTGGTGCGCAATGTGCTCAAGGCGGAGATGACGGATATCCTCCGGCTTGATGCCCCGCCACCCCCGGCATCATCACCGCCCCGGGTCATTCTGGCGGTCGGCGTCAACGGTGGGGGCAAGACGACATCCATCGCCAAGCTTGCCCACCGGGCAAAGGGGGAGGGGAGGCGGGTGCTGCTGGCGGCGGCGGATACCTTCCGGGCGGCGGCTATTGACCAGCTCAAACGGTGGGCGGAGAGGGTCGGGGTGGAGGTTATCGCCCATCAGCCCGGGGCTGACCCGGGGGCGGTGGTCTACGATGCCATTCAGGCGGCGCAGAGCCGGGGCAGTGACGAGGTGATTAT
>CAZFCV010000039.1:9050-9610 GCA_964517985.1 uncultured Dehalococcoidales bacterium
TGATACCGCCGGCCGGCTGCATACCAAGTTCAACCTGATGGAGGAGCTCAAGAAGATAAGGCGGGTCGCCGCCAAGGTTGAGCCGGCGGCGCCCCATGAGGTAATCCTGGTGATTGACGCCACCACCGGGCAGAATGGTTTGGCGCAGGCAAGGTATTTTGCCGAGGCGGTGGGGGTGACCGGCATCTTCCTGGCTAAGCTGGACGGTACCGCCAGGGGGGGCATCGTGCTGGCTATCTGTGATGAGCTGAAGATACCGGTCCAGTTTGTCGGCACCGGCGAGGGGTTGGAGGATATTGCCCTGTTTGATGCCGGGGCATTTGTTGCCGCGCTGTGTGCCGAAGTATAATATCGGGGAGGGATATTGATTACTTTAGATATAAGCCCGGTAGCCTTTACCATCGGCGCGCTTGAGGTCCGGTGGTATGGCATCATGATTGCCCTGGCGGTGCTGACCGTCGTCCTGTGGGTGGTGTGGGAGGTGCGGCGGGGGGCTAAGATTTCCTATGATACCATTGTTACGGCGGCGCTCGTCGGCATCCCCTTCGGGATAGTATTCT
>CAZFCV010000040.1:0-9547 GCA_964517985.1 uncultured Dehalococcoidales bacterium
GTAGATGGCGAGGAACCGGCGGGGATGAGCGGCTGGATGTACCGGGTGGACTATCTCAGCCCCATGGTCGGGGCGGCGGACTTCCTGCTCGGTGAGACAACACCCCCCACCCCGCCCCACCAGGAGGTCCTCTTCTACTACGGGGAGTGGGATGAACCCCCGCTCCGGATAGAGGTTGACGAGACCAGCGTGGACAGGGGCGAGAGGTTCACGGCTACGGTAACCCGGTACAGCGATGATAGCGGCAGCTGGTCGCCGTGTGAGGGCGCCACCGTCCACGCCGACCGGGACTACACCACGGATAGCGAGGGGACGGTGGCTCTCACCATAGATACCAGCCTGACCCTCAGCGTCTATGCCGAGAAGGACGGCACCATCCGCAGCAACCGGGTCACCGTCACGGTGGGTAGCGGCAGTGGCGGCAGCAGCGATGAGGTGGGGCTGACGGCGGATATTATACCGGCGATTAGCTTTACGGTAAGCCCGAGCAGCATAGACTTCGGCCAGCTTGGTCCCCGCGATACCAGCGCCCCGCACACCATAACCGTAACCAACACCGGTGCCTGGGAGCTGCTGGTCAGCTGCACCGTCAGCGATGAAGCAAACGGGCTTTACAGCAACGGGCTGAAGCTGGACGGCGTGATATGGAGCTTATTTGGCACCACCGTGGCGCGGGATGACGACGACCGGTTCTCGTGCACGCTCACCGTCCTTGAGGACTACACCGGCACCGGGGCACAGAGCGGAACCATAATCTTCTGGGCAACGGAAGCACCGTAAGCCCGACGGAAGCAAAGGAGACCATTGTGTTCAACAGGGCAGTCAGGGCATCCCTGCTCCTCATCCTGTTTTTGATACTGCTTGCCGGCCAAGCGGAGGCTCTGGGGGTGGGGGTAGCCCCGCACCGTCTGGAGCTGGAAGCCTACCCGCTGGGCTCGGTGACGGGCTCCTTTAACGTGGTCAACACCGCCGAGGAAAGGGCTCTCTACCAGGTGTATGCTGACGGCGAATACCAGGAGTGGTTCACCCTTACCCCGGAAGAGTTTGTCCTTGACCCCCGGGGCAGCCGGGAGGTGAAGCTCGCCGTCTCGCCGCCGCTCACCGCCAGCGGAGAGCACCGCACGACCATCTCCATTGTCTCCCTGGAGGCAGCATCAGAGCTCAAGGTCGGTGTCGGCATAAAGCTGCCGGTGCTTGTCCGGGTGGTGGCGCCGCCGCCACTGTCGGCGCTGGGGGTTAACGTAACGGGGCCACCGCTGCTGGCGCTCGGCGGCGCTGCCCTCCTCTTCGCCGCCGCCCTGGTCAGCGGTATCGTCATCTGGAGGAGAAGAAGCCGTGGCACACGGGAAGCTAGCTAGCCTGCTCGGAACACTGCTGCTGGTAACCCTGCTCTGCGCCTGCGCCGGGGAAACACCCGTCCCGGCAGGCAGCGGCACCACGGTCACCGTGGTGGTCACCCGCGACTCGGGCAGGGCGGTCTTGCTGGAGGAAACGGTGCGGATTGAAGAGAGCAGCACCGCCCTGGATGCCCTGCAGCAGGTCGCCGAGGTCAGGACCAGATACGGGGGTGGTTTTGTTGACGCCATAAACGGCATCAGCTCCCAGTACGGGGGGGGCAACCGGCAGAAGAAGGACTGGCTTTTCTATATCAACGGCATATCCGCCAGCATCGGCGCCAACGACTATATCCTCCAGGAGGGCGATATAGAGCACTGGGACTTCCGGGACTGGAGCTACCAGCAGTATGTCCCGGCTATCATCGGCGATTTTCCCCAGCCCTTCCTGAGCGGCTACCGGGGAAGGCTGAAGCCGACCACCATCGCCCATGACGCCGGGCTTGAGGAGTATGCCCGAGCCCTGGCGGAAAGGCTGCGCGGGCTGGGGGTGGCGGAGGTATCCATCCGGGCTTATAGCCAGCTGAGCCGAGCCGAGCAGGAGCAGACCAACCTCATACTGCTGGGCACAACGGACAACGAGCTGATAGCGGAGCTAAATAACGACCACCACCGGCTGGGCTTCTACGCCTACCTCGACGGGGGGAGGCTGGTGGTGCTCAACGCCGGGGGGGAGGTAGCTGCCGAGTACGGCGCCGGCAGCGGGCTGATTCAGGCGACCCAGAACCCGTGGCACCCGAAGGGTATCGGCACCGGGGAGAGTGTCGTCTGGATGGTCTCCGGCAGCGATGAGGCGGGCGTCAGGAACGCCGCCGATGCCCTGCTCAACGGTTACGCCGGGATGCAATACGCCTATGCCGTGGCAGTAGCCGGGGGAAGGGTAATCAGGGTGCCGCCATGACCAGCCTCCGCTACCAGTATAAGAACACGGTTATCCACCGCCTCAGCCCCCTCGCCAAGCTAGCCTGGGGCGGGGGAATCTTGCTCCTGAGCCTGCTCTTCAATCACCCCCTGTATATCCTGCTGCTGTTCCTTGCCGTGCTGCCCCTGATAGCGGCGGCACGGGTGGGGCGAGAGTGGGCTTCGGTGATGAAGCTGAGCCTCTACCTCTGCGCTGCGGTAATAGTGATAAACGCCCTGGTGAGCTACCACGGCGCCCATGTCTTGCTGGAGGCTCCGTTTCGGCTCCCGGTGATGGGCACCCCCACCATTACCCTGGAGGCGATATCCTTCGGGGCGGTCATGTGCCTCCGGCTGCTGGTGATAATATCCGCCTTTACCCTGCTCACCCTCACCACCCACCCCGATGATATTATGTCAATATTCCTCAAGATGAGGTTCCCCTACCGGTCTGTCCTGGTGACCTCGCTGTCCACCCGCTTCATCCCCTGCCTGCTCGAGGACATACAGCGGGTAAGCGATGTCCACCGGTCCCGGGGGCTGGAGATGGACCGGGGTAGCTGGCTCAAAAGGGTCAAAAACCGGGCGGCGATTACCATCCCCCTGCTGGCTAACTCGCTGGACAGGGCGGTCGGGGTTGCCGAAGCCATGGAGTCCCGGGCTTTCGGGGCGGGGCGGGGGAGGACCTTCTATAAGGAGCTAAAA
Organism: uncultured Dehalococcoidales bacterium; assembly: GCA_964517985.1. Taxonomy (GTDB): domain Bacteria; phylum Chloroflexota; class Dehalococcoidia; order Dehalococcoidales; family W111; genus W111. The sequence goes on from CAZFCV010000040.1 coordinate 3,000, forward strand.
ATGACCGGGGCGGATGTCTTTACCCTGCTGCTGGCGCTCCTGCCCGCCGCCCTTGGCATCTTCATGCGCCTGTCCGGGTACGGCGACTACCAGTACTACCCCACCCTGGGGGCAATCAGCCCCACCCCCCCGGAGTGGGCGCTCCTGGCTACCCTGCTCCTCCTCCTGGTCTCAATGCTCGCCACGGGCTTCGCCAAGAGGATGGTTGACCGTGATTAAACTGGAAAGCTTGAGCTTCACCTATAACGGCACCCGCCAGCCGGCGCTGGACAGTATAAACCTGGAGATTGGGGACGGCGAGTTTGTCCTCATCACCGGCGCTTCGGGGAGCGGCAAATCAAGCCTGTGCCGGTGCTTTAATGGCCTGGTGCCCCATTTCTACGGCGGGACGATAGGCGGCCGGGCGGAGGTGCAGGGGCAGGATACCCGGCAGCACCCCACCCGGGAAATGGCAACCATGGTGGGCATGGTCTTCCAGGACCCGGAAAACCAGCTGGTGACCACCGACGTGGAAAGGGAGATTGCCTTCGGGCTGGAAAACCTCGGCTTCCCGAAAACCCTCATTGCCCGGCGCATAGAGGAGGCGCTGGACACGGTGGGCATCGCCGACCTCAGGTTCCGGCAGCTGGGGGAGCTCTCCGGTGGCGAGAAGCAGAAGGTGGCTATCGCCTCCGTCCTGGCGCTTCACCCCGAGGTGCTGGTGCTGGACGAGCCCACCTCCGAGCTTGACCCCAAGGGGGCGGAGGAAGTCCTCAGCCTGGTGCAGCGGCTTAACGACGAGCTGGGCATCACCGTAGCCCTCGTTGAGCACCGCCTGGACAGGGTCATCCACCTGGTGGACCGGTTGATAGTCATGGATGAGGGCAAAATCCTCGCCGATGGCAGCCCCCGGCAGGTCATCGCTAACCACCGGATAGATGCCGCCGGTGTCGGTATCCCGCCGGTCATCCGGCTGGTGCGGGAACTGAGAGACCACGGTATCCACATTGAGGAAACGCCCTTAACGGTCAAGGAAGCCCGGCTCATACTGAACAAAGCCATCGGCAGGGTGAAAGCCCCCGCCTTCGCCGGGGACAACCGGACGGATGGCTCCCCGGTAATCTCTGCCCACCGTCTCTGGTACACCTACCCCGATAAGACGGCTGCCCTGAAGGATATCAGCCTGACCATCAGCCAGGGGGAGTTCGTCGCCGTTATGGGGCGAAACGCCTCGGGCAAGACGACACTGGTCAAGCACTTCAACGGTCTCCTCCTGCCCAGCCGGGGGCGGGTTGCCGTGGGGGGGACTGATACCCGGGAAAGCTCCACCGCCAGGCTGTCCCGGGAGGTGGGCTATGTCTTTCAGAACCCCAACGACCACCTCTTTGCCGATACCGTTGAGGAGGAAATCGCCTTCAGCCTGAAGCGGCGAGGGGTGGGGCAGGCGGAAATCGGAGCGCTGGTCGACCACATGCTGGACCGGTTTGACCTTACCCGCTACCGGCACAGCTACCCCCGCTACCTGAGCGGTGGCGAGAAGCAGCGGGTGGCGCTGGCTTCGGTTCTGGTCGCCCGCCCCAGGGTGATTATCCTGGACGAGCCGACACGGGGCATGGAGTACCGGCTCAAGCGGGAGCTCATGGCATACTTAAGCGACTACCGGAAAGAGGGGAATATCGTGATTCTGGTGACCCATGACGTGGAGACGGTGGCGGAGTATGCCGACCGGGTCATCCTGCTCAGCGAGGGCAGAATTGTGACTGACGGCAGCCGGCGGGACATCCTCTCCCGGGCGCTGCTCTTCTCCCCCCAGATAAACCGCCTTGCCCAGGCTCTGGGGAGATTCGGGGTAGCCGATAACACGCTGACGGTTGCCGAAATGATAGAGCAGATAGCATGAAGAAAAGCCATATCCTTCTCAGCCTGATACTGATTATCGGCGCCGCCGCCTTTGCCATCGCCGCCTTTGACTCCCCGCCTTTTAACTCCCTGCTCAACTGGGGGGTGATTGCCACCGTCCTGGTTATCCTGGCTATCGCCGCCTTCTTTGCCGAGTTTGAGACCGCCGCCGTGACCTCCAAGGAGATTGCCCTCATCGCCATGCTGGGAACGGTCTCCGCCGTGCTGAGAATCCCCTTCGCCGCCATCCCCAATGTCCAGCCCTGCACCTACCTGATAATCTGCACCGGCTACGTCTTCGGGCCGGTAGCCGGGTTCACCGTGGGCGCCATCACCGCCCTGGTTTCCAACTCCTTCCTGGGCCAGGGGCCGTGGACACTCTACCAGATGATTGCCTGGGGGCTAGCCGGGGTCTCCGCGGGCTACCTCCGCCGGTTCCCGATAAACCGGAGGGTGCTTATCGCCTTCGGTATCCTCTGGGGCTATCTCTTTGGCGGGATAACGAACACCTGGTTCTGGGTCGCCTTCATCTACCCGCTCAACCTCAACACCTTTATCCTGACCCAGGTCAGCACCATCTGGTTTGATACCCTCCACGCCCTCGGCAACGCCCTGTTCCTGGGAATCCTGGGGATGAAGACCATCGCCATCCTGGAGAGATTCAAAAGCCGGTTCACCATTAACTACGCAGCACGGTAAAGGGCGCCCCCGCCCGGTTCCTCCCCCGTTTGCCACGTGCAGGAAGGCGGCAAAGAAGCTATAATAGTCAGTGCACAATAGAGGCGATTAAAATCTAGCCGGGGGGATGTGTCTTATGTCGGAAGAGCTGGGCAGAATAGAAAAGCCTTCCGCCGAGAAGCTTAAGGGGGGGAGAAAGCTATACTTCGTCCCCCTGATATACGGCGGGGCGGAAGCGCCGGCGGAGCTCCTGGAGAAGTGCCACCGCTACTGGAATGAGGTGGAAAATCAGGTCGGCGACCTGGAGCGGAAACTGGGGCAGGTGAGCCGGATATACCACGAGCTGATTACGGCAGGCGGCGAAGACGGGCTCAAGATAATAAAAGAGCTGAACGACAAGAGCTATGCGGTCGTCAGGAGCCGGCTGGAGAAAGGTGCCTGCCTGGAAGCCACCGAAGAGGTGGAGCTGCTCACCGAGTTCATGGACTGGGGCCGGTGCCTGGCTATGGGGTTGCAGAACCAGAGGGTATTTACCGTGGCTTACCAGTCCTATACCGATGCCGGCAAAAAGAGGAACGAACATATTGCCCGGCATATAGACGAAACGCTCCCCGCCGAGGAAACCGGCATCCTGTTTATGAGAGAGGGGCACCAGGTACAGTTCCCCGCCGATATACAGGTATTTTATGTCGCCCCTCCCGCCCTGGACGAGATTAACCGCTGGCTGAGAGAGCGCCCGGCGCAACCCCCCGCGGAAGATGATAGCGGGACTGAAACCCCGGAGGGAAAACAGTGAAACGACTCCGGCGGGCGGGGTTGCTTTTCCTTGCCCTGGTGCTGGCGGCACTGGTAGCTTCCTCCACCTCCTGCGTACCGGGGGGGGAGGCAACGGGTAGGGTTGAAGTCGCCGTTACCATACCGCCGCAGGCGGAAATCGTGGAGAGTATCGGCGGGGATAGGGTGGCTACCACCGTAATGGTGCCCCCGGGGGCAAGCCCACACACCTACGAGCCCATCCCCTCCCAGCTAGCCACCCTCTCCCGGGCAGAGATGTACGCCAAGGTAGGCTCCGGCATAGACTTTGAGCTGGTCTGGATGGACAGGCTCATTGCCGCCAACCGGGACATGCTGGTCGTTGACTGTGCCCGCGGGATTGCTCTTGCCGAAGACGGGGACGAGCACGAAGGGATTGACCCCCATATCTGGATGTCTCCGCCAAATGCCGGGATAATGGCGGGCAACATCTGTGATGGCTTGAGCCGGGTTGACCCGGGGGGCAGGGATTACTACCAGCAGAACCGGGATGCCTACCAGAAGAAGCTAACCGAGCTTGACCGGGAAATCAGGGACGGCTTATCGGAAGTCGCCAACCGGCGGTTCATGGTCTATCATCCCGCCTTCGGCTACTTCGCCCGGGAATACAACCTCACCATGATACCGATTGAAGAGGAGGGTAAAGAGCCAACCGCCGCCGGCATCGCCCATCTGATAGAGCAAGCCAGGGAGCACAACATAAAGGTCATCTTCGCCTCACCCCAGTTCAACCCGCAGAGCGCCCGGGTTATTGCCGATGCCATAGGGGGAAGGGTGGTGTTTATCGACCCCCTGGAACGGGAATACCTCGCCAGCCTGCGCACACTCCGGGACGAGCTGGTTGCGGCAATGGAATGAGCCCCGCCTTGACGCCTCAAAAAGAAGTGCTTATAATAGATTACTAGATTTCACATTAACTTTGATGGGCAGGGCGTCACGGCTGGTGCCCGACCGGTAACAAAAGGCGTGGCTATTCTCGCGGTGTTAAGTCTGATTGCTAATTATAGTAGCCAGCAAACAGATTGCCACGGCGTCTGATAATATACCGGAACAATTAAAGAGGAGGAGGCTAATATGTTACCCAAAACAATGAAAGCGGTGCAATACTTTGAATATGGTGAGCCGTCCGTCCTGAAGTACCTTGACGTCCCCCTTCCTGAAATGGGCGAGTGCGACGTTCTCGTCAAGGTCAAGGCAACCTCGGTCAACTGGTTTGATGTGAAGATGCGGCGCGGTCAGATACCCCAGATTCCGGGGCGCGACCCCTTCCCGATACCCTTCCAGCTGGGGAGAGACGTGGCGGGTGAAGTGGCGGCGGTTGGTGCCAGGGTAACCCGTTTCAAGGTGGGTGACCGTGTCGTCGGGATGCCCCACCCCGCCTGCGGGCAGTGTGAGATGTGCCTGCGCGACTTTGATTTCCTCTGTGTTAATATAAAGGTGCCCGGACACCAGACCCCCGGTGGCTACGCCGAGTATATCTCGCGCCCGGAAACCCAGGTTTTGCCCGCCCCGGACGGTGTCCCCTGGGAGAAGCTGGCAAGCTGCCTCTGGTCATATGCCTGCGTCTGGAACATCATCTCCCGGCGCGGGAAATTGTACCCCGGACAGTCGGTGCTGATTACCGGCGCCAGCGGCGGGCTGGGAACCGCCGCGGTGCAGCTTGCCCGGATGGTGGGGGCATCAAAAATCATCGGCACAGAGGCTTCCCCGGAGAGGGCGGAAAAGCTCAAGAAGCTCGGTGCTGACCATATCGTCAACTACGAGGATGAGGATGCCGCCGAACAGGTCAAGGCGCTGACCAATGGTATGGGCGTAGAACTGGTGATTGACTTCGTTGGCGGTGAGATGTTCGTTCTGGGGCTGAAGAGCCTGTGCCTGAACGGGACCATTGTCAACGTTGCCGGCGAGGAGTGGACCAACTCCATCCCGATGCGCATGCTGACGGTCATGCTCCTCCACCGGTATGTCACCATACTGGGTGTCCGTGGTGCCAAGCGCATTGATGACTATAAAATTCTCGAATTTCTGGGCGCCGGAAAGATTGACCCGGTAATTGACCAGGTCATACCCTTAAGCGAGGCAATTAAAGCCCACGAAATTCTGGAAAGCCGCCAGCAATTCGGCAAGATAGTCCTGGTTCCATAGCCCCGGATTCCAGGGACGGATCCTATCGCCGGGCACAATACAGTTGCCGGCGGCAGTAACTGTCTCTGGAGAGGTATATATATAATAGTAGCCGCCTTGTCCGGTAACGAGGGTGTATGACCCTGCCCCATGCCCCCAGGGTGTCCAGGCTTGACTGCCTGGTGTTGCTGCCCGTAATGGCGCTGGCACTCTATATTGCCTTCATTCCCCATCAGGGCTACCCCTACCCCCTGCACCTTGATGAGTGGTTTGGCTGGGCATGTGCCAGCCAGATAATCGGGCAGGGCAGCGTGACCGGGCTTGCCGACCCCTTTTCCGGCGGAGCGCCCTCGCTATTCCAGTTTGCCGAGTCCGGCTTTCACCTCTTCTGGGGCGTCTTCCACCAGATAAGCGGCGTCTCCTGGCTCACCATCTTCCGCTATTTCCCCGGTATTATCCTTGTCGCAACAGTGCTATCCGTCTATATCCTGGCGCAGAGGCAGGGGTTTGGCGGGCAGGCAGCCCTGTTTGCCTGTCTTGTGCCGACCACGGTGGGCATCCTGGGCCCCGCCTTTCTGGTCCCGGTGGCAACGGCGATGCTCTTTGTTCCCCTCGCCATGTTCCTCGCTTTTCACCTCAAGGGTGGCGGGGGCTATGTCGCCCTGTTCGTCTTTACCTCTTGTATCCTCGTGATGCACGCCTATACGGCAGTGGTGCTGGTTATTGTTCTCCTCCCCTTCCTACTGCTCAACCTCAGGGGTGACCTCAGGCACAGCCTGGGGGTGGCACTGGCGGTCGGCATTCCCTTCCTGGCACTTCTCCCCTGGGCGTTCCCCTGGGTGAAGCTGGTAGCCAGCTCTCTGCTTGTGCCGCAGTCCCTGTCGCCCCATATTGACTACCCGCGCATTATCATGACCCTTGGCTATCTCCCGGTCTTCTTCTGCCTGCTGGGCGTCCTCTGGCTGGCGCTGAGGGGAGGCAGGAAGGACTACGCCCTGGTACTGGGGCTGCTTGCCCTGCTGCTGATGCTGGTCACCTTCCATGCCTTCCACTAC
>CAZFCV010000041.1:0-9536 GCA_964517985.1 uncultured Dehalococcoidales bacterium
CCCCCTATGCACTGCGGGTGGATAACCTGGGTGACTCCGGCATTGAGATAAAGGTTATGGGCGATGTCAAGCCCATGCAGCAGTGGGCGGTGATGGGGGAGCTGCGGCTCCGCCTCAAGAAAGCCTTTGACGCCGAGGGGATAGAGATACCCTGGCCCCACACCAAGGTCTACTTCGGCAATGCCCCGGAGGACACAAGGCAGTAAAAATGGCGGGAGCGCATGGGAGTCGAACCCACCGAAGACACTTCTAATGCCCCCCAACGGATTTGAAGTCCGCGAAGCCCACCGGGACTTATCCGCTCCCCAACAGGTCAAGTATAAATTACCACTAGAAAGAGTGCAATAGCCGCACCCGGTGCTTCGCCTATTTGCCGGCGGGGCTTAGCTGGAGGCGAAACCCGTCCTCAATCTCCTCCACCTTTACCGAGTACCCCCGGCTCTCTGCCAGCCGCAGGACATTTTCCCGGGAGGCGTTGCCCTCCACAAGCACGGTTATGAGCTCTTTCGGGTTCTCCTCAATCGCCTTCCTGGTCTTCACTACCGGTATGGGGCAGGAAAAGCCCCGGGCGTCAATCTCAACCATCTCTGGCTCCTTCTGTATGGCAGGCTCCGCTCCACTGGCACAGGTGCTCCCGGAACACGGCGGGAAACCGGGCGATGATTTGCCGGACACCGGTCGCCGGGGTTGCCCGGGCGAGTCTCCCCGCCATGCGGTTGGCTCTGGCGGCAATTACCGCCGCCTGGTGCGGGGTAAGCCCGGCGTGGACAAAGGCGGAGACAAGCCCGGTGATGGTGTCGCCGGTGCCCCCGATAGCCTCCAGCTCGGGGACATCGGGCTCGCTGATGGTATCCAGAATCTCCCCGTCACAGACGATATAGTCAACCTTCCCCTTGACCAGCAGCCACCGGGCGGCGCTGCCGTGCTGGTAAGCCGCCGCCACCAGCCCCGGTGTCTGGTTGATATCGGTATCAAAGAGGTGGCGGTTGATGTAGGCGGGGTGGGTTGCCTCCCGGTCGGCGAGGAAAGCCATCTCGGTGGCATCGGGGGTGAAGATGTCAAACTGCGTAGCCAGACCGGCGGCTTTGGCGGCATACATTGAAGACGCATCGGCGAGAATAAAGGGCCTTCGGGCACACTGCCTGACTGCTTCACAGAGCCGCCTCGTCAGCGCCATATTGGGGAGGCAGTAGTGCAGCGCCAGCACCGCCGGGGAAAGCCCGGCAATATTCTGGATGAGGTGCTCATAGATATCCCGGCTGCCCCGGCCCGGCCCGATATCTCCCGCCACCAGCGCCTGCGGTGGCGGGAGATTCAGGTAGCTGGTGGTCGCCAGTGCCGCACCGAGCATGGCTCCGGTGCCCTGGGTGGCGGGGATACGGTGCTCACCGACAACCAGGGATTTTCCTTCCGCCCTTGCCTCCGCCCGGGTCAGGGGCAGCCCTTCAATGGGAACTGTTCCGGCGATAAGCAACACGGCTATCCACCCCCTTTCCAGAGGGCAAGGCTTTCTTCCAGGGCTCGCTCCAGCATCAGGGCGCACAGGGTAAAGCCGATGTCCCTGGGCCGCGGGGCTTCGGCAAGCGTTTTGCCGATTAGCCGGGCATGGAGGTGGGGGATATCCGGGCAGCCGCCGCCGGAGGTGTTAACGATGGTGCCGCTTTTCCGGTCAAAGGTGAGCTTCATGTTGCCGGCGCGGACCATTATCCAGTCACCGAAATCGGTCACCCGGACGATTTCCAGAAGCTCGGCGGTGCCGGTCTGCCGCGGGGTGACGCTGACATAGGCGACGTCCTTCTCATCAAGCACCCGCTCGATGCCGGGCTTCTCCACCAGATTCACCGCCACCGCCAGGTCGCAACCCCGGCGCTGGTGGGGTGGTGGTGCCACCAGCCGGATGGTGTAGCCGGCAGCCTTGAGCTCCTTCTCTGCCTGCATGGCGTCCGTTACGTCCAGGAAGAGCACCAGCCCGTCGCCCTCAAACCCGGCCCTCTTTTTGTCTTTGCCAAACATCATATCTCCCTCCGGCTAGCTTGCTTTTCCCCTCATCAGGAAACCAACGGCGAGGCAGAAAGCTAGCCCGATAATAACGGCGGCTGGTCCCCAGGCGCCGGTGCCGTTCGGGCTTGAGGCGAGGAGAAAGTTATGGGCAAAGGCAGCCCCGGCGAAGTAGCCCAGCACGGTTATCCCGGCATCGGTATTGCCCTCTCCGGAGAGTATCAGGTTGCGCAGGGGGCAGCCGCCAATCAGTGTTGCTGCCAGCCCGAGCAGTGTCATGCTGAGGAAGTTCCACAGGTGGTCGCTGTGGGCTATCGGCTGGTCGGCAAAGCCCCAGTGGTAGAGCCCGCCGGCGGCAAAGTTGCCCGCGGCGTAGTTGGTGACCAGGACGGCGACGAAGAAGGCAGCCACGCCGCTGATGAGATAGAGGTCTTTGACCAGGAAGATGTCACGCCAGGCACCAACGAAGCAGAGCCTTGTCCGCTGGGCGAGGAAGCCGACGGCCAGACCGACGGCAAGGGCAATCCCCAGCGGGGCGAACATCGCCCCCGGTCCCGTCTCGCTGGCGGACAGGAAACCGGGCGGGAAGATTGCCAGCAGGAGCAGCCCTGCCATGAGGAGGGGCATAATCCCGCCGGCAAAGGGGTGTATTCTGGTTGACCGCCCCAGGTTGAAGCCCCTCTTCAGGAAGAAGATGCCGACCAGGACCCCCGCCACCAGCCCGGCGAGGGCGGTAATGCCGTTGAGGTCGCCGCCGGCGATGCGGAGCATCATTCTTATCGGACAGCCCAGGAATACCAGGGCACCAATCATGACAAAGGCACCGAGGAGAAAACGGATTATGGGTGATGCCCCGCCCCTCGCCTGCCACTCCCGGAAGGCAAGGGAGGTAATGAAGGCACCCAGCACAAAGCCGATAATCTCGGGGCGGATGTACTGCACCGCCCCGGCCTGGTGCAAGCCGAGGGCGCCGGCGATGTCACGGATAAAGCAGGCAGCGCAGATACCCATGTTGAGCGGGTTGCCCCAGTTGGTCATCAGAGCCGCCAGGACGCCGAAAATAAGCCCGGCGAGGATAATCCCCGTCCTTTTTGTCAGTAGCTGTTTCAAGGCTATCTCCTTGTCTTAGTAATAAAAAAAGCGGTAGTCATGTGCCAGAGACCTCCAGACTATCGCTTTATCGGCTTGGGATAGCCGTCAGGGTTACCAGTGCATCAGGGCACTGGCTCACCTCCGGGGGGAGGGGGTCTCCGGGAACCGATGACTGGTGCAGAACCTGCACCGGGTGGTTCCTTTCAATCTCAGGTGAAGGTCAGGCGTAGCCAGGTCATCGTTCTCACCCCCTTTCCGAGTGGCATTAACAGACTATGCTGCTAGCGCAGTATAGCCGATATCGTTTTTGTTTTCAACATTAAGGTGCCGGGGTGGGCAGGGACTCCGTTGCTTCTTCGGTGGTGCGCTTTCGGTAGACGAGCTTGGCTAGCCAGATGCTCATCTCATACAGGATAATCAGCGGCACGGCGACCAGGCTCTGGTTTACGGGGTCAAAGGTTGGCGTGATTATCGCCGCCAGGATGAAGGCGAATATAATTGCCCCCTTTCGCTTGCGCGCCAGCCAGGTGGGGGTGATAATCCCGAGGCGGGCAAGGAAGGTGGTCACCACGGGCAGCTCAAAGACGAACCCGATAGCGAGCAGCAGCCGGGCAATCAGGGCGATATAGTTGCCGATTTTGATCTGGGGCGTTGCTATATTGCTGCCAAAGGTAATCAGGAACTTGGTTGCCGGCGGTAGCAGGACGAAGTAGCCGAAGACAACACCCCCCATGAACATGATGGCTATCCAGGGGATTACCAGGAGGACATATTTTCTCTCCTTCTGGGAAAGGGCGGGGAAGACGAACATCATTACCTGGTAGGTGAGGTAGGGCATGGTCACGATGATACCGCTTATCAGGCACACCTTCATGTAGGTGCTTATCATCTCGGTCATCTCAATATAGATGAGCTCAATCCCGGCGGCGGGTAGAATCAGGATGTAGAAAATCTGGTCGGCGAAGATGAAGCAGATGATGGTCGCAACCAGTACGGCGATAACGGATTTAACGAGGCGGTTCCGGAGTTCGTGGAGATGTCCGAGGATGGATAACTTCCTGTCGTTGCTTGTTCCCACCGGTAGTTTACCTGCTGGCAACGCTAAGCGTCTCTGCGTTTCTGTGGGGGGCTTGCTTTATCCTGCGCTTCAATTTCCTTGGTTACCTGTGATGTCAGGTCAGAGGCGGCTTTTTTAAAGGTACGCGTCACCTTGCCCAGCTTCCGGCTAAACTCAACTAGCCTTCCTGGCCCCAATACTATTACGGCAATGACGAGAATTAGCAGTACTTCCCATCCGCCAATACCGATAAAGTCCACATTCCCCTCCACTGTTTACTTAGGTGTGCGGGTAAGGCAGAGCATCCTTCGAGCCCGGTTTCTACTTCTTTGCCTGGCTCTTGGCTACCTTACCGCTGGCGGCGACTTCCGCTCCGACTTCCTTCTCCTCCTCATTAAGGAACTCGCCGCGCTGTCCCTTGCGGAACTCCCGCAGCCCCTTGCCGATGGCGCCGCCAACCTGGGGCAGCTTGCCTACGCCAAAAACAATGAGGATGATTAACAGGACAAGTCCGATTTCCCAGGGTCCAATTCGGAATGGCATCTCCTTATACCTCCCCCCAGATATTAGCTTTCGCTGTCCTTGTTTTTCTGTGCCACAGCACCACTGTGACTATACCCGTGTTCCTGAGCCTGCACATCTATTCCCAGGGTGAACAGGCGCTCTAAGGATATGATAACCTCTTCTTCCGTTTTGCGCAAGTCAATGGCTTTGAGATATTGTTGGCACTGGTCGCAGACGTAGAGCCGGTAGAGCCCGGCATCATTGCTGAAGTAAGCCAGGGTGTCCTGGTTCTGGTTGCCGCAGTAGGGGCACTGTAGCCGCTGGAAGACCCACTGGCTATCGCAGCGGCTGCACAGGAGCCACCTCTCCCCGTAGTCTTTGTGCAGGAGGGTAAAATCGGGATTGCCGCCGCAGATTGGGCAGTAGCCGCGCCGCCACGTTTCCTGCTTTATGGAGCCGAGCAGTGCCTTGGAGTAGCCCACCAGCAGCGGCTTGAGTGTAGCCTGGATTATATCCGCCAGGAGAGGCTCGCTGACGCCGGTGGCAAGGAGCGCCGCCGGGGGGCTTGCCCCCTCAAACCACGCCATGACCGCCTCCTTGAGAAGCTCGCCCTTTCCGGTGCTGATAACGCTATCGGGAAGGGCGCCGAAGAGCTGGGGATAATGGGCAAAGGTGGTGGCGACCTCGGCAAATATATCTTCCAGCAGCGGCCAGTCCAGGTCAAGCTCGGCAAAGCTGACCAGTGGTGAGCCGGAGTCCAGCCGCTCACTGATTGCCTTGCTGTCCAGGTGTTGGGCAGGTATCCCGGCGCGCCCCTCCGCCCCTGACTGAATGTCAAGCAGTTTTTGGTAGAACTCTACCAACTCGGGGAGTGGCTCGGCTTTCGCCTGCCACTCCTCAAGCCTTTTCAAAGTCTTGCTATCCACCCCGCGCGACACCTTTCCGCCTCATCTAGCCGCCCTTGGAAACCTCTTCGTACCACTTGCCGTGGTGTGACTTGGCATAGTCCACGGATACCTTGCCCCGTGTTATCATGGAGCTCCAGGCACCGCTCCGCAGTGGGCGCATCATGGGGTGGAAAGAGAGGTAGATATGGACAAAGAGCATGGCACCGGTGACAATGAAGGCGATGTCATGGACAAAGACCATCCATTGCAGGAGTGCCCCCGGGGCGGACTCCTTGGCGAACCATAAGATAGCCCCGGTTATGACAAAGACGACCCCGAAGACAATCACCATGAACCACCACATCTTCTGTCCGGTATTCATATGTCCCTGCGGTGGCATCGCCTTTTCATCGCTCAGGAAGTAGTAGCGGGGTGCTGCCTTCAACCAGCCGATGTCGCCGGCTCTCCAGGTAAAGGCTTCTTTAACCCCTTTCCAGGTTGCCTTCCAGTTCATACTCATGTAGATGATGGGGGCGACGATAAAGACCACCGCGGCAACGCGGTGAATGACACGGGTCCAGCTGTCCTGGGCGAGGGCTGCCAGCGGCGGTAGAAAGAGTATCAGCCCGGTCAAGAAGAGGACGCAAAAGGCGACAAGGTGTACCCAGTGTAGAACCCGGGTTGGTTTGCGATAACGTTCAATCTCCTGTACCATCCTATTTCTCCTTCTTCCCCGGTAGTTCTTTGGCTATCTTGGCTTCCCGGGCGACAAGGTAGTTTAAGCCCAGCCCGATGATGGTCAGTCCACCAACTGCCCAGCCCACCGGTTGCAGTACGTCCTGCCAGGCGATTGTTGCCGCCGAGACCTGAGGCGACGCCGGTATCCCGTAGACCTCGGGGTGGTCATCCAGGACATAGAGCACGTGCAAGCCGTCCAGCTCTTTTTCGCCGTAGAGGTTGGCGTTTTGCCACCCCTTTGCCCTGAGCCCATTAACCTTCTGCTTCCCCTCGGCTATCAGCTCGTCACGGTCGCCGTATTTCAGGGCACCGGTAGGGCATGTTTTGACGCAGGAGGGCGCCCACCCCTCGGCAATCCGGTCCAGGCCAGGGGTGGTGCAGAATGTGCACTTATCCATCTTGGCGACGCCGGTTGCCGTGTTGCGCTCGGAGCGCGGCACATCAAAGGGACAGGCGTCTATGCAGTAGCCACAGCCGGTGCAGGTGTCCTTGTTGTAGGCGACGAAGCCCAGCTCATGGTGGTAGAGAGAGCCGTTGGGGCAGACCTTAACGCAGGCAGCCTCGGTGCAGTGCATGCAGGCGCGCCTGTTGAACAGCCAGCGGATCTGCCCGCCCGCCTCCACCTCCCGGAACTCTATCTTGAGCCAGGTCGTGGGGGCGAGGTCGGGTGGGTTTTCATAGCTGCCCCAGTTCTTAGCCGGAACGCCATCCCCTCCCGGAGGCGGGATATATTCGTCGTTCTCGTTCCATTGCTTGCAGGCTATCTGGCAGCCGCGGCAGGCGGTACACCTTGTTGCATCGTATAAAATTGCTTTCTCTGCCATAATTACCTCCGACCTTTCTAAGCCTTCCTGACGTTGACCAGAAAGGCTTTATATTCCGGTATCGTTGTGTTGGGGTCACCAATATGCGGGGTGAGAAGGTTGGCGCTATCCCCTTTTGACAGTCCGATGAACCCCCAGTGCCAGATAACGCCTACCTGGTGTACCTTTCGTCCGTTCATCTGGAACGGCTTGAATCGCTTGGTTACCAGAGCCACCACGTTGACCTGGCCTCGCGCCGATTCCACGATAACCCGGTCGCCGTTGGCGATGCCCTTTTCCTCCGCCAGCTCCTCGCTCATTTCGCAGAATGGCTCGGGCTGTGCCTCAACGACCCAGGGCATGTTGCGGGTCATCTGCCCGCCCTGCCAGTGCTCACAGAGGCGGTAGGTTGAGCAGACAATGGGGTATTTGCTCGGGTCACCCCGCTCTTCGGGGCGCCAGATCTTTATCGCGGGGTTTATCTGCTGGCTGGACATGGTATTCTCTACCGGCGATTCCCAGGGCTCGTAGTGTTCGGGGAGGGGGCCATCGGCTCTGCCCATGCCAAATATCCGGGCGAAGCCTTCCGGTTTCATGATGAAGGGCCACTTGGTTGCTCCGGGGTCGACGTTCATTGGCGGCCAGCCGCCATCGGGAACGTCGCCGACCCACTTCTCGGCGCCCTCGTACTGCCACCAGATAACCGGGTGCTCCTTGTCCCAGGGCACGCCGTCAAGGTCAACCGAGGCACGGTTGTAGATGATTCGGCGGTTAACTGGCCAGCACCAGCTCCACTTGGGGTAGAGCCCGATATTGAACGGGCCGGGACTCGGGTCGCGTCGGGCAGCCATATTGCCGTCCTCGGTGTAGCTGGCGCAGTAGAGCCAGTTGCCCGAGGTGGTGCTGCCATCGTCCTTGAGCTTGCCAAAGCTGGGCAAAAGTTCACCGGTAGCCAGGTCGTAGCCGTTGATTTCCTTGGCGACGGCGTGTGCGTCCGGGTGTTCCCCGCCGTAATCCCAGTCCATATCGGCGATAGAGCCGGCACTGGGCCCGCCCTCTTCGGCGTAGAGCTTCATGAGTCTCTTGGCGAGCTGATCCAGCATCCAGAGGTCTTCCATGGCGTCTCCGGGGCCGTCAACCGCCTTGTAGCGCCACTGGCTCCAGCGGCCGCTATTGGTAACGCTGCCTTCCTTCTCAAACGAGCCGACGGCGGGCAGGAGGAAGACCTCGGTCTTGATGTTGGCGGTATCGGCTCCCGGGCGTTTCCAGAAGTTGGCGGTCTCGGTGTGCCAGATATCGGTAACCAGCATCCAGTCCAGCTTGTCCATGGCTCTTCTTTCCAGGTTGGCATTGGGGCCGCCGACGGCCGGGTTCTGCCCCCAGACCATGAGACCCTTGATGATGCCCTTATCCATAGCCTCAAACAGGGCGATGTGGGTATAGTTTTCCCCTGCCTGAACCTTGGGCAGGTGATGGAAGCAGAAGTCGTTGGTTCTGGTAGCAGCATTGCCGTACCAGGCCTTCAGCAGGCTGACAATGTATTTGCTGTAGTTTCCCCACCAGTTGGCGCTGTTGGGGTCTTTCGTTGTCGGCGTTGACCGCTTGATATGAGCCTTGAGCGTGGTGTCGGTATTTACGGGCACCTTCAGGTAGCCGGGGAGGATGTGGGAGAGCAGGCAGTGGTCGGTAGAGCCCTGTACGTTGGACTCGCCTCTCATGGCGTTGATACCGCCGCCGGCGACACCAACATTACCGAGCAGGAGCTGCAGTATGGCATAGCCCCGGATATTCTGGGTGCCGTAGGTGTGCTGGGTGGTGCCCATGGCGTACAATATGGTCCCCGCTTTGCCGACGGCGCCGGAGGTGGTGTATAGCTGCGCCGCCAGCAGGAAGGTGTCAACCGGGCAGCCGGTGATTCTGGAGACCATTTCCGGTGTATAGCGGGCAACGTGCTTCCTTAGAAGCTGGAAGACGCAGTTGGGGTCTTTCAGGGTCTTGTCCCGCTTGGGGACACCTTTTTCATCCTCCTGGTACTGCCAGGTGGATTTATCGTAAGACCTTTTACCATCGTTATAACCGGAGAATAGCCCGTCAAGCTCGGCGGGTCCCTTGAAATTGGGATTGATGAGGTGAGCCGCATTGGTATATTCCCGGATGTAGGTCATATTGAAGCTGAACGGGTTGGAGTCAATCTGGTCAAGCACGTACTTTATTATGCCGTTGATGAAGGTGATGTCGGTTCCGGAGCGCAGTGGGCAGTAGATATCTGCCTTGGAGGATGTCCGGGTGAACCTGGGGTCAACGCTGATGAGTGTGGCGCCCCGGTCCTTGGCTTCCAGAATGTGGCCAAAGGCAGCCGGATGATTTTCCGCCGGATTGGAGCCGATAGCCATGATGACATCGGCATTGGCTATATCGTTCCAGTGGTTGGTCATGGCGCCGCGGCCAAACGTCTCC
>CAZFCV010000042.1:0-7795 GCA_964517985.1 uncultured Dehalococcoidales bacterium
GGCATTATGGCGGCCAATGTCCTCGGCAAAGACTAGGATTTCCCGGTTATCACACAGGGCAGCGCTGTGAATACCGCCCGTCGTCAGGTAAACATGGGAGCGGTGCTGAAACTCGTGAACCAGATCCAGGGCTTCCCGGGCGGATATGGTAAACCGGGATTCCACCCTCTCCATGCCCTGGGCATCGGCAGCACTGTAGAAGGAGACCCCCCGCCCGCACCCCGAGGTGATGACCCGCTTAAAGAGGGTATCACTATCCACCGCCACGTTATTGGTGGTTCTCACCCGCACCAGACCCCGGCGGTCATCAACGAGCACCCGCTGGACTTCATCCCGGCTCTTGAGTATCCCCTCCGAGAAAAGGAAGCCGATAGCCAGCGAGTCCAGGTCGGAGGGAGAGCAGAGCATGGTTACCAGCTCCTTCTCGTTTAGCTGTATGGTAACCGGCAGCTCCCGGGCAACGGCGTCCTCGGTCTCGGTCCTGCCATCGCCGGTGACGCGCTCTATATGGAATTGCGCCATGTCCTCAGTCACTCTTGCCCTCCAGTACCGCTATTGCATCCCCCGCCTTAACCAGCCCCCCCTGGACTACCCGGGCAAACACCCCCTCCTCAGGCATGATACACTTGCCAACCTGACGGTAGATGGCACAGCGGGTATGGCACTCCTTGCCAATCTGGGTAATCTCCAGAATGGTGTCCTCCCCAATAGACACACGGGTGCCCACCGGCAGTGACACCAGCTCCATCCCCTCGGTGGTCAGGTTCTCGGCAAAGTCCCCCGCCCCCACATCCACGCCAAGGCGGCGCATCCGGTCAATACTCTCCACCGCCAGCAGGCTTACCTGACGATGGGTGGTGCTATCGGCATGGGCATCATCAACAAGCCCGTAGCCTTCGCTGAGACAGCCCTCAGCGATAGCCTTCTTTCTGGTTCCCTTCTTGTCGCTGCGGCAGACAGCAATTATCTTGCCATTATTCAAATTAGCCCCCACCGAGCATACCGATAACCATGATTTCGGTAACGTCCGGTTCTATCTTCCAGATAATCTCCTCAGTTTTAGCATCGGCGACACTCCACCCCCAGATGGCGGCATCCTCCAGAATCCTCTCCGCCTCATCAAGCCCCACCTCCCTGACCTCCATCCCGCTTCTTCCCATCTGGTGCACCCTGATTGTCCGCACCGCCCACGTCCTCCTTATGCCCGACCCGGCTGCCAACTATAATTATATCGCATAAGAATAAATCACACCAATCTCAGGCAAATGGATGACAAACCGCCAGGGTGAAGCCGGCGCGGGAAAGCAAAGGTATGTAAATCTACATCAGCTCCTGCTCGCTGGCTTCAACAGCCCGCTGCAACTCCGCATTGAGCTCCGCCGGCAGCCCTTCAATATCCACCCTGAGGAAGCCCCTGATGATGGTCGCCGTGGCTTCGGTGCGGGTCAGCCCCCGCGCCATGAGGTACTCCACCTCTTCCTCGGCTATCTTGCCCACCGCCGCCTCATGGGAGAGGTCAATACCCGCCAGGTCGCCCCGGAGCTCCGGTATGGCATGAATCATGCCCCCCTCCTGCAAAATCAGCCCGCGGCACTCCAGATGCCCCTTAACATCAGGGGCAGCGCCCTCTATATAGCCCCGGGCGATAATATCACCACCGGTGGTAATCGCCCGTGATATTATCTCGGTTCTGGCTTCCGGGGCACCGAGGAAAACCCGGGAGCCGATATCCATTGCCGAGCCGGGGGGTGCCACCAGGATGCTGTTAAACCTGACCGTGGCGTTTTTGCCGACACACCGGGCGGTGGGGTACATCTGCAGTGACTTGACCGGCTTCATGACCACGTAATTGCTCAGGAAGAGCCCGTCCTCCTCAACAATAATCCCGCTGCGGGGGCGCACCGCCACACTGGGCGTCCAGCTGTGTATCATGGTAAAGGTAATCCGGGCTCCCTTCTTGACGTAGAACTCGGAAACCCCCAGGTGCAGTCCGGGCTCCTCCCTGACCGAGGTGGCGCAGCCGGTGATAATGTGCAGCTCCGAGCCCTCTTCAGCGATGACAATATTGTGCACATTCTGGGCAAGCCGGCTCTTGGCTAGATACAGGCAGGCTTGAACGGGATAGACCGTCTTGCTGCCCGGCAAAGCCCGGATAAAGTAACCATCCCCCTGGTTAAGCTCAACATGGGCGGTATACTTATCGCTGTCCACCGCCACCGCCCGCCACCAGTAGTCCGATAGCCAGTCATACTTTGCCAGCGCCTGCCCGGTTGCCATCACCTCAATCCCCTCCTGCCCAGCCAGGCTATGGATTACGGAGTGATCCATCTGGATAATGGTGCCGGAGCGCTGGTGGCTATCGTCCAGAACAACCCCCACCTGCATCATCTGCTCCTTTGTCTGCGGTGGCAACTGTGACGGGTCACTCTGGTAGGGCAGCTCCTCGGCAGAGCTGAGGTAAGCCTCCAAATCGATGTCCTCGCCAAAGGCAGCCTTTTTGGATAGCGCTGCCTTTGCCCTCTCTCTATCTTCCCCGGAAGTCACTGTCCTATTATGCATTGAATGCAATCCTTGTAGCCCTTTTCCTTGATGGTCGTCAGAATCTCGTGGGGGTCACCCTCACAGCCTATCCTGCCGTCACAGAGGACATAGCCGGTGCGGGCATTAACGTAATCAAGGATATGTCCGGTGTGGGTGATGATGAGCCCCATGCACTGGCGCATTCTTATGGGGCATTCCTTCTCCAGAATCCCGTCGATAAGATGCCCGATAAGGGCGATATTCTCCAGGTCAACCCCGGACTCCGGCTCGTCCAGTAAAACCAGCTCCGGATGCTGCGCCATCAGCTGCAACAGCTCGGAGCGCTTTATCTCCCCGCCGGAGAACCCGTAGTTTACCTCCCTGTCCAGAAAATCGGTAAGCTCGGTCTTCTCCGCCAGCTGGTTGATGGTCTCCCCGTCCCTTCCCCCGAGACAGGCAGAGAGAAGGTCGCGCGTCTTTACCCCCCGCACCACCGGCGGTCGCTGGAAGGACATGCCGATACCAAGGCGGGCTCGCTCATCCAGCGGCAAACCGGTTATATCCCTGTCCCGGAAGATGATGCTGCCGCTGGTTACCCTGTATTTAGGGAAGCCCATTATCGCCATCAGCAGCGTGGTCTTGCCACTGCCATTGGGGCCAAACAGGGCATGCGTCTCACCGGTCCTTATCGTCAAACTTATCTCGTGAAGAATCTCCTTGCCGGCTACCTCCACACTCAGTCCCTTAATCTCCAGCAATTTCGCCACCCCCCTTCTCTTTATCCCGGGCGGGGTAATCCAGCAACCCCCGGAGGAGGTCTCCCGGCAGGTTATCCGGGATAGCCGGCACCGGCTGGTTGAGCAAGCCGGCATGCAACGGGGTGACCGAGATATTACCCTGCTCTACTGCCCAGACATCCGTCCGGTTATCAGTAACGCTCCCCCTCTTGTAGCGCACCAGCCAGTAGAACTTGCCCTCTTTGCCGTCCCTTTCCTCGGCAGCATCGGTATGAGTGCCCCTAGCCAGACGGGTAATCAGCACCTCTTTGACCCGGTCTGGCGGCAGGTCGGGCACATTTACGTTGAGAAAAACACAGCCCGGCAGGGAATTGGCGCCAACCCACCGGGATAGCAGCGCCGCCATCCGGGCAGCGGTATCCAGGCAGCCGCCTTCCCACCTCGCCATGGATACGGCAAGGGCATGATGTCCATGCAGGTAGCCCTGAAGAGCCGCCGACACCGTCCCCGAGATTAGAACGTCATCGCCCAGGTTGGGCCCGTGGTTTATGCCGGAAACAACCATGTCTATCTTGTCCCCCGCCAGCATGCTCAAGCCGATGATAACGCAATCGCTGGGGGTGCCGGCAACCGAGTAGGCATCAACCCCCGGGTATTCCGTCTTCACACGGCGTGCCTCCAGGGGCTGGTAAAGGCTAACCGCAGTGCCGACAGCG
Source organism: uncultured Dehalococcoidales bacterium (assembly GCA_964517985.1). GTDB lineage: Bacteria > Chloroflexota > Dehalococcoidia > Dehalococcoidales > W111 > W111. The sequence continues at coordinate 3,974 of CAZFCV010000042.1, forward strand.
CTCTGCTCACTCTCCGGGGCAACCACCAGCAGCGGGGCAAGGCTCCTCAGCTCCCTGACCAGCGACCACAGCCCTTCAGCGGCTATACCATCATCATTGGTTACCAGTATCGTCATCGTTGCTCTACCCACGTAGTCTAGCACAGGGGAGAGGACAGGGGCAAACCGTTCCCCTCCCGTAATCCCACCCGGGCAGCTTGCACGACGGGCGGCTAAATGCTAAGATCCAGGTGTATGCAGAGTTTTGTTGACGAGGTTGCCGCTACTCCCGGCGGCGAGCATATTCGTGCCTGTATCCAGTGCGGCATCTGCAGCGGCTCCTGCCCCATGGCGAACGAGATGGAGTTCCCGCCGCGGAAGATTATTGCCCTGATACGTGCCGGGGTGCGGGAGGAGGTCCTGTCCAGCAGCTCCATGTGGTTCTGCCTCTCCTGCTACCTGTGCACCGCACGCTGCCCCCGCGGCGTCAAGCCGACCGAGCTGGCTCACGCCCTGGAGAGCCTGGCATCCAGGCAGGGCTACCGTGTGAAAGGGGTGCGCACCCCGGTAATGTACCGCCTCTTCGTCAATTCCCTCAAGGGCAACGGGCGAGTCCACGAATTCGGGATGATGCTCAGGTACTACCTGACAACCAACCCCCTTGCCGCCCTCAAGATGCTGCCGGTGGGCTTGAGGCTATTCTTGCGCCGGCGCATGCCGCTGCTGCCCAGGAAGGTTAAAGGCAAAGAGGACCTGTCCCGGGTCATACAGAAATTCCGGGAGGTCAGGGGTAGCCCGTGAAGTACTATTCATATTATCCCGGCTGTTCCGCCGAGGCTACCGCCACCGGTCTTGGCCTCTCCACCGCCGCCATAGCCGAGCCCCTGGACATGGCGCTGATTGAGCTTGAGGGCTGGACATGCTGCGGCTCAACGCCCTACGGCTCGCTGGACGAGGCGGAGTCTATTGTCGTCGCCGCCCGCAACCTGGCTCTCGCCGAGGAAAAGGGGTTTGACCTGGTAACACCGTGCAGCTCCTGCTACGTGACCCTGAATAAAGCGGCGGCACATCTACAGGAAAACCCCCGGCTCAAGGCACAGGTGAACGAGGCTCTGGCTGTCGCCAGCCTGGAGTACCGCGGCAACCTGAGGGTAAGGCACCTGGCAGACGTCCTTACCGATGATATCACCCCGGAGTTTATTGCCTCCCGGGTAAAAATACCCCTCCACGGGCTCAAGGTCGCCCCCTACTACGGGTGCCAGCTGGTCCGCCCGCAACTGGGCACCGATGACACCGAGTCCCCCCGTTCCCTTGACCGGCTGGTGGAGTGCCTGGGGGCGGAGGCTATCCCCTACCCGCTGAAAGCCCGCTGCTGCGGGGGGGGATTGATTATCCCCGAGGGGGACCGGGTGCTGGGCTTAATCCGCAAGCTGCTGGACAGCGCCGCCGAGAACGGGGCGCAATGCATCACCACCCCCTGCCCGCTGTGCCAGATAAGCCTGGACGCCTACCAGAGCCAGGTTAACCGCCGGTTCAAGACCAGCTACCGGCTGCCCGTCCTGTTCATCAGCCAGCTGATTGGGCTCGCCCTGGGACTCAGCCCGGCAGCACTGGGGCTGGACACCAATATCGTCTCACCGGGCGAGGTGCTGGATTATGTTTATAATTATGTCAACTATGTTACTACCCATCAGTAAGAGAGGCTGATAGTGGAGCCCAGGATTGGTGTCTACACCTGCCACTGCGGCAGCAATATTGCCGGCAAGGTTGACTGTGCCGGGGTAACCCGGTTTGCCCAGGAGCTGGAGGGAGTGGTCGTCGCCCGCGACTATAAATTCATGTGCTCCGACCCGGGGCAGGAGCTCATCAAGAAGGACATCAAAGAGCACGGGCTTAACCGGGTCGTGGTCGCCTCCTGCTCGCCGACAATGCACGAGCCCACCTTTCGCCGTGTCTGCCAGGAGGCGGGGATAAACCCCTACCTCTTTGAGATGGCGAACATCCGGGAGCACTGCTCCTGGGTAACCGAGGACAAAGAGGCGGCTACCGAGAAGGCAAAGGCACTGGTCAGCGCCGCGGTAAGCCGGGTCTACTATCACCAGCCGCTGGAGACGCGGGAGGTTCCCCTCAACCCCGATACCCTGGTCGTCGGCGGCGGCATCGCCGGTATTCAGGCGGCGCTGAAAATCGCCGATTCCGGGAACAAGGTCTACCTGGTGGAGAGAAGCCCCAGCATCGGCGGGCACATGGCACAGCTGGACAAGACCTTCCCCACGCTGGACTGCTCGGCGTGTATCCTCACCCCGAAGATGACGCTGGTCGGCTCACACCCCAATATTGAGCTGCTCACCTACAGCGAGCTGGAGGAGGTTTCCGGCTATATCGGCAACTTCAAGGCGAAAATCAGGAAGAAGGCGCGGTATATTGACAAAGACAAGTGCACCGGCTGCGGCGTGTGCCAGGACAAATGCCCGTGGAAGACAGCCAGCGAGTTTGAGGCTGGTCTGGGCACGCGCAAGGCTATCTATACCCCCTTCGCCCAGGCGGTGCCCAATATTCCGGTCATTGACCGTGAGCTCTGCGTCTTCTTCCAGAGCGGCAAGTGCCGCGCCTGTGAGAAGTTCTGTGAAATCGGGGCGATTAACTTTGAGCAGGAAGACGAGGTGGTTGAGGTTGAAGTCGGCTCCATGATTGTGGCTACCGGCTTTCAGGTCTTTGACCCCACGCCCATCTATCAGTACGGCTACGGCAGATTGCCCAACGTCATCACCAGCCTTGAGTTTGAGAGGCTGGTCAACTCGGCGGGACCGACCGGCGGCGAGATTGTGCTCAAAGATGGCTCGCACCCGGAGAGCATCGCCATCATCCACTGCGTGGGCAGCCGGGACGAGAAGTACCACGAATACTGCTCCCGGGTGTGCTGCATGCACTCCATGAAGTTTGCCCACCTGATAAAGGAACACTCCAATGCCGAGGTATACGAGTTCTATATTGATATCCGGAGCTTCGGCAAGGGCTACGAGGAGTTCTACAACCGTATCCTGAACGAAGGCACAATCTTCATCCGGGGCCGCCCGGCGGAGATAACCGATATTGCCGAGACCGAGGAGGAAAAGGGCAAGCTCATCGTCCAGTTTGAGGATACCCTGGCGGGCAGGCAGCGCCGCCTCCCCGTGGATATGGTCGTCCTCAGCTGCGGGCTAGAGGCGCAGACGGACGTCGACCAGATTGCCCGCCTGTTCAATATCAGCCGCAGCGCCGACGGCTTCTTCCTGGAGAAGCACCCCAAGCTGGACCCGGTAGCCACCATGACCGATGGCATATTTGTCGCCGGCTGCTGCCAGGGTCCCAAGGACATACCGGACACGGTGGCTCAGGCTTCAGCCGCCGCCGCCGAGGTTCTGTCCATGATAAGCCGGGGCACAGTGGAGGTTGAGGCGGCTACCGCCGTCATTGACGAGAGAATCTGCACCGGCTGCCAGGCATGCAAGCTGGTCTGCCCCTACAGTGCCATTGATTTTGACCCCGAGAAGATGGTATGCCGGGTGAATGAGACACTGTGCAAGGGCTGCGGCGCCTGTGTCGGCGGCTGCCCCAGCGACGCCATAAGCCTGAAGCACTACACCAACGAGCAGCTCGTGGCGCAGATGGAGGGCTTGCTGCTCTAAAAGCAGCCCGGGCAAAAGCAGGCTAGCCCTTCTCCTTCCTGTCACGGCTCTTCCCCTCCCCTCCAACAGCAATATGGTCGGCTATTATAATGATTGCCCCCGACTATCCTCCAAAATCTTGACTTATCCTTAAAAATAAAATAAAGTAATATGCAGCATAAAGTGACAGACGTAAC
>CAZFCV010000042.1:7805-8830 GCA_964517985.1 uncultured Dehalococcoidales bacterium
GACGTAACGGTAACTGTAAACGGCTCTCCGGTCACCGGGCGCGAGGGGATGACCATCCTCGAGCTTGCCCGCGAGAATGGTATAGATATTCCCACCCTGTGCTACCACCAAGACCTCACCCCAATCGGAGCCTGCCGCCTCTGCGTTGTTGAGATGGAGGGCTCACGGACACTGGTCGCCTCCTGCTACACCCCCATCGCCCCGGGTATGGTTATCCACACCCACTCCCCCAAGGTTATTGAAGCCCGCCGGGTAGTGGTGGAGCTCATGCTCGCCAGCCACCCCGACTCCTGCCTGGTATGCGACAAAGCCAATATATGTGAGCTGCGCCAGATTGCCGCCGACCTGGAAATCGGGCTTCCCCGCTTCCGGCTGCGGAAGCACTACTACCCGATAGAGGATATCAGCCCCTATGTTATCCGCGATATGTCAAAATGCATCCTGTGCCGGCGCTGCGTCAGGGGCTGTGAAGAGATAGCCGGGCAGAAGGTCTTCGCCATAGCCTACCGCGGTTTTGACTCCAAGGTCGTCGTTGACCTTGACGAGCCGCTGGATAAAGAGGTCTGCCGGGACTGCGATGTCTGTATCTCCCTCTGCCCCACCGGGGCACTGTGCAAGGTAACCCCGGCAAGGGAGGCGAAGAAGGGAAAGCCGCTGCTGATAACGTCCCGAAAGGAGAAGGGTGAGTAAAATCCAGGAGGAAATCTCAATCGGGGGCGGGGGGAAGGAAGAGCTGCTACCGCTGCTGAAGGAATGGCAGGAAAGGCACGGCTATCTTTCCCGGGAGCTCCTGGGCGAGATAGCCAGGGCTCTCGACCTGCCACTAAGCGAGGTCTACGGCGTCGCCACCTTCTATTCCTTCCTCTCCACCAAGCCGCTGGGCAGGAATGTAATCCGGGTATGCCGGAGCGTGCCCTGCTTCCTCAAGGGCTCCGATATCATAATGGAAACCGTCCGGAAAGAGCTGGGCATCAAGCCGGGCGAGACGACGCCCGATAGCCGGTTCTCCTTTGAGCGGGCAAACT
>CAZFCV010000043.1:0-1479 GCA_964517985.1 uncultured Dehalococcoidales bacterium
TATATTGACCAGACCTTATACTCGACTCTGGCAGATGCTTATGAGATTATTGATGGATTTAACAGGGAGATAGATGCGGCTAGAAAGCATAAGTCAACCAGCTATATAGCAGGCATCGATGCTCGTAGACTAATAGAGCCGCTTGCTAAGAGCAGGCAGGGGCTGGAAGAGTGGCTTGAGGCTAACAAAGGTAAGAAAAAGGTCACCGATAGCTAACCTCCCCAACCCCCAACCATATTCTACACGCCTGATCGGTGACCTCAACCCTTTCCCGAAGCGGCAACTACATTTCATAAAGATAGGGCTCTATCCTTTTCCAAGACATTGGCAAAGCCGGTCATCAATCTAATACTACCACCACTTTATGTGATTTAAATCACAGCCGGCAATACCAATAAGTTGTATTATTCTTTCAGGGTTTATAAACCAGACTTCTGCCGCTAAAGGGGGTGACAGGCTATGACCAGTAAATGCCCGGGGCAGGATTTCCGGAATCTGCGGGTATCGGTGCACAAATGCCCAAATTGCGGTGCCGAGGTTGAAATATTTTCTGACGAATTGAAGGCCAGGTGCCGCAAGTGTGGTACGAAGGTGTACCGCGAAAAAGTGCCTTCGTGCATTGACTGGTGCGCTTCTGCCCGTCAGTGCCTGGGGGAGGAGCGGTGGCAGGAGTTGATGAGGGAGGGCTAGCCGTATTCGTCCTATCAATGACTTTTAAGGTGGATGGTAATGACGACAAAAAATATGAGGAAAATCGTAAAAATCGACGAAGAGAAGTGTGACGGCTGTGGTATCTGTGTGCCAGCGTGCGCTGAAGGTGCCCTCCAGATTATTGATGGCAAGGTAAAACTCATCGGCGAGAAATACTGCGACGGCCTCGGTGCCTGCCTCGGGGAATGCCCCCGGGGAGCCATCACCATCGAGGAGAGGGCTGCCGAGGAGTTTGATGAGAAGGCAGTAGAGCTCCACCTGGAGGAGAAGAAGCACGCTACGGAAGAGCTTCCCTGTGGCTGTTCCTCAGCCACGGTCACCCAGTTTGCCCGGCAGGAGACGACCGGGGCTGCCACCGGAGAGGTGACCGACCAGCCGTCAAGGCTGAGCCACTGGCCTATCCAGCTCACCCTGGTCCCGCCGGCGGCGCCCTTTCTGCAGGGGGCTGACCTGTTGCTCGCCGCAGACTGCGCCCCGTTTGCCTACGCCGGATTTCACCAGGACTTTATAAAAGACCATGCGCTACTGGTCGCCTGCCCCAAACTGGATGATTTCCCGGCACACCTGGAGAAGCTGACCGATATCCTGAGGCATTCATCGGTGAAAAGCCTGACCGTGGTGCACATGGAGGTGCCCTGTTGCTCCGGACTGGTCTTTATGGCAAAACAGGCAATACAGGCGGCAGGCAAGGATATCTCCCTTAAAGAGGTGACCATCGGTATCAAGGGTGACCGGAAGCCGTAGTGAGGAAGTGGTTGCCGCTGCAAT
>CAZFCV010000043.1:1489-8722 GCA_964517985.1 uncultured Dehalococcoidales bacterium
TTATCATCAATACGAAAGCGGGCACCAGAGATGGCGGTAGAGATAATCAATACGAACCTGGATAATATTCTTGATTTCGGGATTTGCAGCTATAAAAACGTCAAGCACGAAGGATTGAGACGCAAGATTGCGTGGCTAAAAGACCGCTTCCCCGAAGGTATGAAAATCAAAACGCTCTACTCCGATGAGGACGGTACTCAGGGTATGATTGAGTATCTTCCCGGTGAATATGGCTGGAGACCGGTTGCCGCCAACGGATATATGCTCATTCACTGCATCTTTGTTGGCTTCAAACGTGATTACAAAGGAAAGGGCTACGGTTCACGGCTGGTAGAGGAATGCCTAACGGATGCGGAAAAGGAAAATATGCACGGTGTCGCCGTGGTCACACGCAAGGGCCCATTTATGGCCGGGAAGGAACTCTTTATAAAGAATGGCCTTGAGGTGGTTGATACCGCTCCACCTGATTTTGAATTACTGGTCAAGAAATTCAGGCAAAGCGCCCCGGCACCGAAATTCAGGGGGGGCTGGGAAAGGAGACTGAATCAATACCGTAACGGCTTAACAATATTTCAGTCGGCGCAATGCCCTTACCTGGCAAAATGCGTCCCGGAAATAAGGGAAACGGCGGAGAAGGTATACGGCATAGAAGCAAAAATAATTGAACTCGGAAGCTGCCAGGATGCCCAGGACAGCCCGTGCCCATTCGGAACCTTTGCTATCGTGTTCAACGGGAAACTGATTGCCGATCACCCCATAAGCAACGGCAGATTCAAGAATATCATGAACAAAGAGCGGAAAAATTAATGGGGTCTCGGTATCCCGGTGTTCGCCCGTTGGCAATAAATCATAGAGGAGGAAGGAAAATGGAAAAGGTTATCAAACTATGCCGGGAAGGTTCTTGCTGTCCAGCGGTCAAGATGACCGGGGACAAAGTGGAAATCGGTGAGGAAGAGAATACCTGTGTATTGACCCTGGAGCAGTGGGATATCCTCAAAGAGAAGATAGCCAACAAAGAAATCTAAATCAATAACGTCTCAATATTCCCCGTACAGAAGACGGGGCAACTGATGCCGTTGCCTCGTCTTGTACAATGCGAATCGACGGAGAAAAATAGAAAAGCGTGCTACACCATTAAACAACAAGCACCGAAAGGAGACAGAGCCATGAGATTATCACTGAAAAACCGGCGCCAGGGAATTGCCCACCTCTGAGGGCCAAAACCACAGAGCTCCGGGAAAGAGCTCAAGAGCGAAGGGCCAAAGAGGGCACCGACAAAGGCAGGAGAGAGCCGCTGAGCCGGCAAAAGTCGCCAGTAAATTCAACCCGGGAAAGGGGGCTCCATCCACAGCTTAAAACCCGGAAACGATTTTGTGGCACCGGGATTTTGTGACGAGTTAACGCCCTTGCTCCCGGAGTATCTCTATTGCTCTTTCGCTATCCGCAGCGTCACGTGCGTTTATAACAGGCATGTGCTAGAATTATTTTAGGGGCAGCGTAAAGGGGGACTTACTAATGGGTAAGGGGTCTAAAGAAGATTACGCCAAGCTACGGCAGGAGATTAAGTCAGAGCTGCAGAGCCTCGGTTCCCCGCCCTACAAATGGGGGGATGCTCCCCCCAAGAAGGGGGAACGGAAGGTTCTGCACGGACTATGCCGTTCCTGTATGACCGGCGAGTGCTCCTCCCTGATACATCTGGAAGACGGGGTGGTGGTTAAAATTGAGGGCAACCCGGAAGCACCCCCCAACTACGGGGTTCTGTGCGGCAAGGGCCTGTCCGAACTCATGAACCTCTACAACCCCTACCGCGTCAAAACACCCCTGGTGCGCACCAATCCGGAAAAGGGGCTGGATGTTGACCCCATGTGGAAGGAGGTGAGCTGGGAGGAGGCTCTGGACATGGTGGCGGAGCGCCTGAAAAAGGTCAGGGAGAAAGACCCCAGGGGCTTGACAATATGGGAGGGGTTCGGGCAGCGGGATACCATTCTGCGAGCTCCCTTCGCCCGGGCTTTTGGCACCCCCAACCTGATAGGCACCCACGGCCCGCTCTGCGCCGACCACTTCGCAACATGCACAGTACACGGCGGGTTCCCGGTGGCGGTTGCCGACCTGGAGTACTGCCAGTACCACATTACCCTGGGGCGCTCTGTGGGCCCCAATTCCGCCTCAGCCACCGGCACCCGCCGCTTTGCCCGCGCCATCGCCCGCGGCATGAAGCTGGTCGTCGTTGACCCCAGAAGCTCCTATGAGGCGGCTAAAGGGGAGTGGGTTCCCATTATACCGGGCACCGACCTGGCTTTCCTACTGGCTATGGCTCACGTCATCATGCACGAGAACCTGCCCTTTGACGAGTGGTTCATCAAAAACCGCACCAACGCCCCCTACCTCATCGCCCCCGACGGCAACTACTGCCGGGACAAGAAAACGGGCAAGCCGCTGATGTGGGACTCCGCCGATAGTAGCGCCAAGCCCTTTGATGCCGAGTTCAAGGATATTACCCTGGCTGGCACCTATAACATAGATGGTGTTGAATGCCGCCCCGCTTTTGATATTATCAAAGAGGAGTTCGCCAGATACACCCCGGAGTGGGCAGAAGGCATCAGCACCGTGCCGGCAAAGACCACCCGGCGTATTGCCCGGGAGTTTGTGGAGCATGCCCAGATTGGCAGCACCATTGAGATTGACGGTTTCACCTTCCCCTTCCGCCCCGTTTCCCTGAATTCGGAGCGGCAGCTGGTAAGCCACCGCGGGGGCACCATTGCTGACCTTACCGGCAAGATTATCAACATGCTGGCGGGTAACATCGAAGTCCCCGGCGGGGTCTTGAGCAACGGCTACCGGGGACCGATACTGGTCCCTGACGAGGACGGGGTGGTGCAGCCGATATACGAGGCAATACCAAAGCCCTTCAAGTTCCCCCCCGAACGAATAGAAGGTATGGAATTCTACCCCCACGGACATACCGCCCCACACCTGGCGGCGATGGCTATCCTGGAGCCGGGAAAGTACTACCATGACTATCAGGTAGAAGCCGCCATAATGATTGGCGGCAACCCCATCAGGAAGAATACACAGCCGCAGAAATATGTGGAGGTTTTTAAGAAAATACCTTTTGTCGTCGCCATCTCCTACCAGCTGGACGAACCCGCCGTCTTCGCCGATGTGGTGCTACCAGACCACTGCGGCCTGGAGAGGCTCCGCCTCACCTATATCCACGCCCATGAAAAGTCACTGGACCGGGACGTCAACGGGCTGCACATGGTTCAGCTAAGAGAACCGGTTCCCGCCCTCTTCAACACCAAGAACGCCGATGATATCTTCACCGAGCTGGCAGAGAGGCTGGGTATCCTCTACGGTGAGGGCGGGATTTATGACATCATGAACAACAGCCCGGACCCGATTAAATTTGAGGACGGCTTGAGTCTGCAGGGGGAATACCAGCTGGATATCAACCAGAAGCACACGCTGGAGGAAATATGGGACCGGCAGCTCCGGGGCTGGTTGCATAACGACGAGGGCTGGGGGCTGGATGATATTAAGAAAACAGGGTTTCTGGCCAAATGGGAGCCGCCGAGGAAGCACTACAACTATTACTACTTCCCGGGAAACAAGACCAGGCACCCGTTCTATTTTGAGCGTGTGAAGAGGGTTGGCGACGGGTTGCGCGCCAACCTGGTTAAGAACAACATAGCCTTCCCCGGCATTGACGACATGGAATACGTCTTTGAGCAGTACCGCCCGGTGCCCCACTGGGTGGAGAACTCCGAAATCAATGCCCCGCAGGAGTATGACCTGCGGCTGATAAACTGGATGACACCCTATTTCACCCATGATTCCAGCGGTAGCGCGACGGGGAATCCCTGGCTGGCAGAGCTCTACACCCAGGACCCCTATGAGGGCGTCCTTCTGATGAACACGGCTACGGCAGAGCAGAAAAAGCTCAAGGACGGTGACGTGGTCGCTATCGAGTCACGCTACGGCAAGACCGAGGCAAGGGTGTGTGTGACCGAGCTTATCCACCCCCAGGTTGTGGGCATGTCGGGCAGCTATGGTCTGGGCACACTACAGTCCAACCCCCTGCTCCGAAGGGGACCAAACTACAACTCGCTGCTTCCCCTTAATGACGAGAGCCTGGATGCCCTCAGCGCCGGTCAGGAAAGCGCTCCGCGGGTGAAGGTGTATAAGAAGGAGGAGAAGTAACGATGCGCTACGGAATGGTCATTGATCTCCTCAGGTGTGTCGGTTGCAACAGCTGTACCGTCGCCTGCCGGTCGGAACAGGGGACACCGGCTGGTGTCCACTTCAACAGGGTCAAGAAATACGAGAGCGGCAAGTACCCCACCGCCAAGATGGGCTACTTGCCCATGCCCTGCATGCACTGCCGGGACCCGCAGTGCGTGAGGGTCTGCCCGACCGGTGCCTCATACCAGCGTGAGGACGGCGTTGTGGTTATTGACCAGGAGAAGTGCATGGGCTGTCGCTACTGCATGATAGCCTGCCCTTACGACAGCCGGTATTTCCTGCCGGATCTGGATAACTACTATATCGGAGACTCGCCCACCCCATACGAAGAACTCAAACAGAGTGACTATGAAAAGGGGACGGTGGTGAAATGCAACTTCTGCGCCCACCGGCTTGCCGAGGGCAAAGAGCCTGCCTGCGTCCAGACATGTCCGGCACAGGCACGCTACTTCGGCGACCTGGACGACCCGGAGAGCGAGGTCTCCCAGTTGATAACCAGCCGACAGGGCTACCAGCTTCATCCTGAGTTCGGTACGGAGCCGTCAGTATATTACCTTAAATAAGGAGGCTTTTAGATGACAATGCCCACCTATATGACGGAATTCACCTTCCAGACGGAGTGGGTGGAGAAGCGCGGCTTCTTTCTGGTGCTTGCCTTCTTCCTGGGAGGCTTGGGTGCCGGTCTATACCTAATCAGCATGTATCTTGGCTTCTACGCCGGCATGGTTACCGGCTTCCTCATCGTGGTGGTCGGCAAGGGCAGCGCCCACGTAATCTACCTGGGAAGGCCGTGGCGGTTCTGGCGAGGGTTCCTGAGGCCACAGACGTCATGGATATCACGGGGCTTGATTATCGTCGGTCTATTTGCCGTAGCTACCGCCATGCAGCTGGCGCCTACCATACCCCTGCTTTCCTGGGTGCCCTGGACCGCCGATAATCTGGCGATACAGATATTCGTCATAATAAGCGCCATAGCCCTGATGGCTTATACCGGCTTTGCTCTAGCCGCGGTCAGGGCGATACGAGCCTGGAATACGAGCATGATGCCCGTGCTCTTCATAGTCTACTCCTTTATGGGAGGCACCGGTCTGGCTCTGGGCATGCTTGCCGGGGCCGGGAGCAGCATAGACCTGGCTTTAGTGGAGACAATAGCCATATGGCTGCTTATAGCCGGGGCTGTGCTCCTGGGAATCTACCTGCTGGCGACCTATGACACCGCCCCTGAGGGCAAAAGGTCAGTGGTGGAGCTGCTAAGGGGAAGGGCGTCTCCCTACTTCCTGATAGGCGTTGTCACTTTGGATTTGATTATACCACTATTCGTGGCGAGCTACTCCCTCCTGGTGCATGAGGTGCCACCAGCCGTGATAGTGATAACCTCAGCCTGCGAGCTTACCGGCGGTTTCTCCATGAGATACTCTATATTCAAGGCGGGCGTGTACGCCCCACCGATATAGGCTTCTTGAATATCCGGTGGTCGGCGCCTCCGGGTAGCCAAAACACCTGCCAGGCGGCATATCACCGGCAAGCCCCCGGCCAGGTTACCCGGGCTGACTTGCCAACTGGCAACCTGCCTATTGACTCTTGTCCACTTATGCCCTATAATCTATAATAAAGGTAACAAAAGCATTGCCTATGGAAAGATTTGGGGCAAAGGTAGAGGAAAGCGCAGATAGCTGGAGCCCCGACTACGCCAAGCCGGGGCTCGGGCTTGCCCTCTTTTACCTGGCGACTATCATCGGCGCCGAGGTAGTCACCAATTTCTTTGACCTGGTGGTGGGGCTTATCTGCCACACCGTCATCCTCACCGCCCTGATTGTTCACTCCTCGCTAGCCAAGGAGGCTCCCAACCGCAACCTGCTGCTGGCTCTCTGCCTGGCTCCCCTGACACGGATATTGAGCCTGTCCATGCCCCTGTTCCAGTTTCCCGCGGTCTACTGGTACCTCATCATCTACCCCACCCTGTTCCTGTCTGCCTGGGTAGCAAGGCAGCGCCTTGGTTTTACCCCGCGGGAAATCGGGCTTTGCTTCCGCAATGTCCCCCAGCAGCTACTTATAGCGTTGAGCGGGGTCATCTTCGGCGTGGCGGAGTACCTCATACTGAGACCGGAGCCCTTAATCCCGGAACTGACCTGGGGAATGGTACTGCTTCTGGTTTTCGCCCTGGTGGCGGGAACCGGATTTGTTGAGGAATTTGTCTTCCGCGGCGTGCTGCAACGAGCCTCAATTACGGCTATGGGGAGGTGGCGGGGGATGGTCTATGTTGCCCTGCTCTTTGCCGCCCTCCATTTGATACACCACTCGGTAGTGGACATTATCTTCGTTTTCCTGGTCGGCTTATTCTTCGGCTGGATAGTAAATAAAACAGGGTCACTCCTCGGAGTAACCCTGGCTCACGGTATCACCAATACCCTCGTCTATTTAGTCATCCCCTTCCTTGTCTAGGCTAATATCTCCACCACCTTCATGACTACTATCACGCCAAAGGCAACAACCAGGGGAACTATACCGACATCAAACGAGCGGGCGGTAAAGCGGTGCGAGCCGCCACTGGCGGCAACAAGCTCCCGGGCACAGAGGAAGATAACAAGGGCAACTACCGCCACCAGACCGGCTGTCATGGCAAAGCCAACCATCGTGGTCACACTGGTTACGGTGCTGGTGGTTACCGTTGTAATCATCTCTCTCCCTTAGAGGCTACAATTGTCCATATTATAAACTGCGCTGCGCCTCTTGTCAATAGGAGAACACCCCGGTACCCCTGTCACCCGTCAATCCGGCTTCTCTCGCAAAACAATCTCAAGGCTTTCGACCCGCTCCACCCCCTTCAGGGAAGAGACCATGCCGAGAATGGTATTCCTGATGAACTCCCGGGGGAAGCCGGCTAGTTTAACCGGGGTATTATTGACATAGAGCAGGACACGCTCCCTCTGCGGCTTTATGAAGCCCTCCTCAAGGAGGTCAGCCAAGCCCGTGGCATCCTCCGGAGAGGAC
>CAZFCV010000044.1:0-8694 GCA_964517985.1 uncultured Dehalococcoidales bacterium
CCCGCCCCAGGGGCGGGCTGCTCCGGGTGCGCGAGTTCACCATGAAAGACCTCTACAGCTTTGATACCGATGAGGACCGGCTGGACGAGAGCTATAACCGGATGCTCCAGGCATACCACAATATCTATGCCCGCTGCGGCTTGCCCGCCGTCCTCGTTGAAGCCGACAGCGGTGCTATCGGGGGTAAGGACTCCCACGAGTTCATGGTTATCGCCGAAACCGGTGAAGACGAGATTATCCAGTGCCCCGGCTGCCGCTATGCCGCCAACGCGGAGAAGGCAGAGAGCGCCAAGAGCCAGGTTGGGGGCGGGGAGCCGCTACCCGTGGAAGAGGTGAGCACGCCGGGCATGGCTACCATTGAGGAGGTGTCCCGCTTCCTTGAGGTACCCCCAAGCCACACCCTCAAGGCGATATTTTACATCGCCGACGGGGAGTTTATCTTCGTCACCATCCGGGGCGACCTGGAGGTCAACGAGATAAAGCTGAAGAACTCACTGCACTGCGCCGAGCTCCGTCTCGCCACTGAAGCCGAGGTCGCTGGGGCGGGCATTGTCGCCGGCGCCGCTTCCCCGGCGGGCACGAGCGGGATCAGGGTTATCGCCGATGACTCCATAACCACGGGGACAAACTTTGTCGCCGGCGCCAATAAGACGGATACCCACCTTAAGCATGTCAACTACCCGCGCGACTTTAAGGCCGACACCATAACCGATATTGCCCAGAGCCGTGCCGGAGACGCCTGCCCCCGGTGCGGGGGTAAGCTAACGGCAACACGGGGTATTGAGGTGGGGCATGTCTTCAAGCTGGGCACCTTCCTCAGCGAGAAACTGGGGGCGTCTTTCATTGATGCTGAAGGTGCCGCCCACCCTGTCGTTATGGGGTGCTACGGCATCGGTCTGGGCAGGCTGCTTGCCGCCGCTATTGAACAGAACCACGACGACAAGGGTATAATCTGGCCCCCGTCCATTGCCCCCTACCACATCTACCTCTGCCCCCTGTACCGGGAAAACACCGCCGTCGCCGCCACCGCCGAGAAACTATATACCGCGCTGGAAGCCCGGGGGCTGGAGGTGCTCTTTGATGACCGCAACGAGTCCCCGGGGGTGAAGTTCAATGATGCCGACCTTCTGGGGCTCCCCCTCCGGGTCACCATCAGCCCACGCACCCTGGAGAAAAGCAGTGTTGAGGTAAAGCCGAGGGCAAAGAAGGAAGCCGAGCTTGTGCCCCTGGAGGGAATAGAGGAAAATCTGGAAGGGCTTGTCCGCCGGGGGTTATCTCCGCTGTCTAACCCGGCTTGACCCCGTAAGCCCTTATACTTATAACCGCATCGGCGGCTTCCGCCACTTCCGCAGGCGATATTCCGAAACTGGCGGCGAGTGCCCTGGCAGCGGCATCGTCAGCCATCCACTTGACCGGCGTTTCCCCAACTACCCGGACACCCTGAAATCCCGCCGCCCCTATTGCCCC
Source organism: uncultured Dehalococcoidales bacterium (assembly GCA_964517985.1). Taxonomy (GTDB): domain Bacteria; phylum Chloroflexota; class Dehalococcoidia; order Dehalococcoidales; family W111; genus W111. Next base: position 1,468 of record CAZFCV010000044.1, read on the forward strand.
CAGGTACTCGTCCTTCATTATAGCCCCGGAAAGACAGCCAACATATGCCGCCGCCGATTCCTTTATGAAATCGGGGAGCTCCTTCAGCAAAACTATATCCGAGACCATCAGTCGGCCACCCGGCTTCAGCACCCGGAAGGCTTCCCGGAAGACGGGGCCCTTTTCCGGAGCAAGATTGATAACACAGTTTGAGATAACGGCATCGGCGCAATTATCCGCCGCCGGCAGGTTCTCAATCTCGCCAAGCCGGAACTCCACATTGCGGTAACCGCCCTTCCGGGCGTTTTCCCTTGCCTTCTCCACCATCTCCGGCGTCATATCCACGCCGATAACCCTCCCCCTCTCACCTACCCGGTCGGCGGCAAGGAAGCAATCAAACCCGGCACCGGAGCCAAGGTCAAGCACGGTCTCGCCCTCCACCAGGGTGGCAAGAGCCACCGGATTGCCGCAGCCAAGCCCCAGATTGGCACCCTCCGGAACCGCCGCCAGCTCTTCCTCGCTATAGCCGAGCTTCTTACCAATATCCCGGGCTACATCGGCGCTGCCACAGCACGAGCTTGCCGGAGAGCAACAGGAGCCGCCCTGCCGGGCAATCCGGGCATAGCCTTCCCGTACTACTTTCCTTATATCTTCTTCCCCCATTCCCCTTTACCTCCAAACTTCTAGCCTGTGTCAGGCGCGCAGAGTAGCCTCAAGTTCATGAGACAGCTTTTCCAGGAGTTGCTGCTGGACCTTGTTGACCTCCCGGTCGGTAAGGGTATGCCTGTCCGACTGGAAGGTGATTCTATAGGCAAGGGACTTATTGCCCGGTGGCACCGGCTTTCCCGAATAGACGTCAAATAACGCCACCTGCTTGACCAGCGGAAAGCCCCGGATAATATCGGCTACCCGCTGATGGGCTACCCCGCCAGCAACGATAAGGGCAATATCCCGGACCACCGCCGGAAAGCGGGCTACCGGCTGGAACAGCCGGTGACCGGCGGCAAAGGCTACCAGCGCGGTAAGGTCAATCTCAAAGAGGTAGGTCGCTGCCGAAAGCTCAAAAGCCAGGGACACCCTGGGGTGCAACTCGCCAACCACCCCCACCCGGCTGCCGTCGACGACGATAGCCGCCTGTTTGTTCGGATGCAGGCTCCCGTCCTGGCAGCCCTCAAACCGGGCTTCAATACCAAGCTGCCGGAGCAGTCCCTCAACCACCCCCTTGGCATCATAGAAATCAACCGCCTCATCCTGACCGTGCCATGACCGCTCAAACCGGGAGCCACTCAGCACCCCGCACACCACCTCCGGCTCGTGAGGCAGGTCACCGGGGCGGGACAGATACACCCTGCCCAGCTCAAAAAGCCGGATGCCGCCCTCCTCATGCCGCTGGTTCGCCGCCAGCGCCGCCACAAGATTAGCCCGCAGGTCGGAGCGGAGATACTCCTGGTCAGCCGTCATCGGGTTAGCCAGCCGGAGAGGAGCCGGCTCCACGGGGCGGGAATCGGGGAGGAGCCTGCCCAGGCTCTCCCCGCTGGTCAGGGAATAGGTAATCACCTGCTGAAAGCCATAGCCGGCAAGGCTGCGCCCTGCCTTCTCCTTCAAGCTCAGAACGGGTGTCGGGTCATGCCGGGGCAGGGGCTGGCTGAGCATGGTGAGCGGGATCCGGTCATAGCCGATAATGCGGGCAACCTCCTCTATCAGGTCAACCTCAAGCGAGATATCACTCCTCCAGTAAGGCACCGTAACCCGGACCGCCGTGCCCTCAGCCTGACACTCAAAGCCGAGCGATGTCAGCGCAGCGACTATCTCCTCCATGCTGAACTCAACGCCCAGAATACGCTTCACCTGGGCAATTGCCAGCCGGATAGGCTCCCGCTCCTTCTTGCCGGGGTAGACATCAATAGTACCTTCAGCCGCTTCGCCGCCGGCAATCTCAAGGAACAGCTGCGTGGCTCGCTTCAGCGCCGGTACCGCCAGCTCGGGGCGAATGCCCCGGGCAAAGCGCATTGAGGCTTCGCTGATTAGCCACAGCTTCCGGCTGGTATAGTGGATGCTTGCCGGACTGAAATTAGCCGACTCCAGAAAGATTGCCGTGGTCTGGTCGGTCACCTCGCTGTCGGCACCGCCCATAACCCCGGCGATAGCCACCGCCCGCTCCGCATCAGCGATAACCAGGGTCTCCCCGGAGAGGGTTCTCTCCGCCCCATCCAGGGTGACAATGGTCTCGCCCTCACCCGCCCGGCGCACGATAATCTTCCTTCCCCGGAGCTGGTGATAGTCAAAGGCGTGCAGGGGCTGCCCGTACTCCAGCATGACATAGTTGGTAATATCCACGATGTTGTTTATCGGGCGCATGCCGCAAGCCAGCAGCCGCTGCTGCATCCACTTCGGCGATTCAGCAATCTTCACGCCGGTAATCAGGCTGGCAACGTAGCGGGGGCAGAGGTCGGGGCCGGCAATCTCCACCGTTACCTGCCGGTCAATAGGGGCTGCCCCCTCATTATAACCAAGCTCGGGGAGTTGCATTCTCTGCCCGGTAAGGGCGGCAACCTCCCGGGCAATCCCGACCACGGAAAGGCAGTCGGGGCGGTTGGGGGTCACCTCCAGGTCAAAAACAGTATCTCCGAGGTAGTCTGCCAGTGGTGCCCCCACCGGCGCTTCGGCAGGCAGCACCATAATCCCCTCATGGCTATCCGATATACCCAGCTCCTTCTCCGAGCAGACCATGCCGCTGGAGACAACGCCGCGGATTTTGGCTGTCTTCAGGCGTGCTAGCTGCCCGCTGTGCCCGTCTATCAGCTGCGCCCCGACCGGGGCAAAGGCTACCCTATCGCCAAGCCGGAGGTTGGTTGCCCCGCAGACAACGGTCGGCTGCTCTGCACCCAGGTCAACAGTAACCAGACAGAGCCGGTCGGCGTTGGGATGGGGGTTGGTCGCCACAATCTGACCGATAACGATGTCTTCCCAGTCGCCACCGACCGCCGCCATCCCCTCCGCCTCAATGCCCGCCATGGTCAGCTTCCCGGCTATCTCCGCCGGGGGCAGAGGGGTGGCAACATATTCCTTAAGCCACTTCAGTAATACCTTCATCCCTGGAACTGCCTTAAGAACCGGAGGTCACTACCATAAAAGAGCCGGATATCATCAATCCCGTAGCGGAGCATCGGAATGCGGTCAATACCCATACCGAAGGCGAAGCTGGTATAGACATCGGGGTCAACACCGGCACGCTCCAGCACCCTGGGGTGGGTCATGCCGGCACCCAGAATCTCAATCCAGCCGCTGCTGCCGCACAAACGGCAGCCACTGCCGCCGCAGACCAGGCACTCCACCGCCATCTCAACACCGGGCTCAACAAAGGGGAAATAATCGCAGCGGAAGCGCACCTTCCTCTCCTCGCCAAAGAACCGGCGGGCAAACTCGTAGAGGGTTCCCTTCAGGTCAGCCATGGTAATCCCCCTGTCCACCGCCAGACCGTCAATCTGGTGGAACATCGGGGAATGGGTGGCATCGCTCGCCTCGTAGCGGTAGACCTTGCCGGCGGTGACCATCCGGATTGGCAGGCTCATCGTCTCCAGCACCCGGGGGTCAACGGCGGTGGTGTGGGTTCGCAGCAGCATGGGCTTTTCATCATCAGCGGTATCCACCCACAGTGTTGCCATAGTATCACGTGCCGGGTGCTCACCGGGGATGTTCAGCGCCTCAAAGTTGTAATAGTCCCACTCAACCTCAGTACCCTCCACCACCTGGAAGCCCATAGAGGCAAAAATGTCGTATATCTCATATATTGTCTGCGTAATCGGGTGCAAGCCACCGGCAGGAAGGGGGCGGCCGGGCAGGGTAATATCAATAGCCTCCCGTCCGGCAATTCCGGCTAGCTGCGCCTCGCGGAGAGCCGCTTCCTTCTGCCGCAAGCCGTCTTCCAGGGCAGTCTTGGTCTCATTGGCACCGGCGCCAACGGCTTTCCTCTCCGCTACGGGCAGCCCGGAGAGGCTGCGCAGGGCTTTAGTCAGCTCGCTTTTCTTGCCCAGATAACGGACCCGCCAGGCTTCCAGTTCACCTGCGCTGCTGATGCCCTCCAGCTCCCGCAGGGCATTTGCCCTCAGTTTTTCAAGCCCCGGTAACATCTCTTCTTCCATAACGGACAGGCTCCCCGGAAGACCCCAGACCTCCGGTTATCCTAGATAATAGGATATCTGCCACTGCTGGTCAAGGCAAAAAGGAGCGGGGAGGCGAGGGGGTGCGGCTGCCGGCTGGCTTACCCTTCAGTCCTGTGCCCCGCCTCTGGCTAAGGTCACCAGATGAACAAAGGACTCGGGGTCTTTAACCGCCATGTCAGCCAGCATCTTTCGGTTGATGTCAACCCTCGATTTCTTCAAGCCATCCATAAACTGGCTATAACTCAAGCCCTGTTCTCTAACCGCGGCGCTAATCCGCAGAATCCACAGCCGCCTCATGTCGCCCTTCCGCTCCCGGCGGTGGCGATAGGCATAGCTTAAAGCCTTGAGCATGGACTCGTGAGCCCGGCGGTAGAGGGAATGCTTGCTCGCCCGGTGCCCCTTGGTCATAGCCAGCACCTTCTTGTGGCGACGGTGTGCGCTTACTCCTCCCTTTACTCGTGGCAAAATATCCTCCTCTTACTTAACGCCGTAGGGCAAGAGTCTCTTTATCCGGGTCTTATCGCTGTCACTCAGCGCCACCATCTCGTCAAAAAGACGCCTGGTTCGCTTCGGTTTTCGGCGACGCAGGTGGCTTTTTCCGCCCTTGGTACGCATAATTTTGCCGCTGCCAGTGACGTGGAAGCGGCTCTTGGCTCCCTTATGAGTCTTGAGTTTTGGCATTTAAGCTCCCTTACTCACCCTGTTTCGTCTTCTTTACCGGTGACAGAATCATGCTCATCTGCCGGCCAACCATTGCCGGCTGGTTCTCTGGCACCGCCTCTTCCGTTAGTAACTCCACCATCCGCTGCAGCAGTCTCCAGCCAATCTCAGGATGGGTAATCTCACGCCCACGGAACAGCACCGCCACCCTGACCTTGTCCCCCTCACCAAGCAGCTTCTTTACCAGCCTTGCCTTGGCGGCAAAATCATGGTCATCAATCTTTGGTCGCAGCCGAACCTGCCTCAGAAGCGAGACCCGCTGGCTCCTTCTCGCCTCCCGCTCCCTCTTCTCCTGCTCGTACTTGTATTTCCCGTAATCAAGAAGGCGGCAAACCGGGGGCTCTGTCGTCGCCGCAACCTCTACAAGGTCAAGGTTTTGCTTCCTCGCTGTCTCCAGCGCTTGGTTTAAGGGCACAATCCCCAGCTGCTCCCCCTTCTCCCCAACAAGGCGAACCTCTTTTGCTCTAATATTCTCATTGACACGCAGCTTCTTAATTATGTCCTTCTTTACCTCCCCCAAGCACTGGCATCTTATGCCGCATTACCCCGATATTACTCACATTATAACCGCAAGTCCCTTGTCTTGTCTACTATCGCCATCCGAACGGTCTCTTTGAAGCTGTCCAGAGGGCAGGAAGGCTCCTGCTCCCCGCTCCGCAGGCGGACGGAGACCGCAGATTCCGCCACCTCCCGGTCACCAAGGATTAGCATATACGGCACCTTGTCCATCTGCGCCTGGCGAATCTTTGAGTTCACCCTCTCCGACCGGGTATCAACCTCCGCCCGCACCCCGTCTTTCTTCAGCTCCGCCACCACCCCGCAGGCGTAGTCCAGGTGACGGTCAGCAATCGGTATCACCACCACCTGAACCGGTGCCAGCCATACCGGGAAAGCACCCCCGTAGTGCTCAATAAGCGAGGCAAGGAAGCGCTCCATACTGCCCAGCACCGTGCGGTGCACCATAACCACCGGATGCTCCTGCCCATCGTCACCCATATAGGTAACGCTGAACCGCTGCGGCAGGTTAAAATCAACCTGAATCGTGGGGCCCTGCCACCCCCTGCCCACCGCATCCTCAAACTTTATATCTATCTTTGGCCCATAAAAGACGCCCTCCCCGGGGTCTACACTATAGTCAAGCCCCAGGCGGGTCAGAGCCTGCTTCAGGGTCCCGGTCGCCTCTTCCCAGCCCGGGAGTGTGCCGGCATACTTCTCCGGCCGGGTAGAGAGCAATATCCGGTAGCGGCTAAAGCCGAAGGTATCAATCATAAACAGAGCCAGCTCCAGCACGCCAGCTACCTCGTCCTGTAGCTGGTCAGGGCGGCAAAATATATGGGCGTCATCCTGGGTAAAGCCCCGCACCCGCGACAAGCCGTGCAGCACGCCGGAACGCTCGTAGCGGTAAACGGTGCCCAGCTCGGCATAGCGCAGCGGCAGCTCACGGTAACTGTGCAGCCCTGTCTTATAGATAAGAATATGCCCCAGGCAGTTCATTGGTTTGAGAACATACTCCTGCCCCTCGACATCCATGGGGCTATACATACTGTCACGGTAAAACTCCCAGTGCCCGCTGGTCTGCCACAGATTGAGCTTGGCGATGTGGGGGGTATAGACAATATCATAGCCACGCTTTATGTGCTCATCCTTCCAGAAGTCCTCAATAACACGGCGTATTACTGCCCCGCGGGGGGGCCAGTGCACCAGCCCTGGTCCCGCCTTTTCATGGTTGTTGAAGAGGTCAAGCAGACAGTACCTGTAGATGCTGCTAGTTGGCGGGAGCTTGTACAGCAACGAAATGCGCAGGAAAAGAAAAAGATAAAGAAGATGCGTAAACAGCTAGATGTCTCTGTAGAATTACTAGATATTGCTGGGGTTACGGTGCGTAAACTCATCCCGAGTGTTTTGTCGCCGCACTTTGCAAATCACGTTTATCTAGACGTTCACGGGGGCGCCTACGTATTTTTCGGAGGCTTATCGAGCATAGAAGAAGGTTTATTAATTGCTTCACGGCTGGGTATAGTTGTATTTAGTGTAGATTATTCTATGCCACCAAACGCACCTTCGCCCGCCGCATTAAACGATTTACAAGCTGTCTACCTTTCACTTTTAGATGATCCGGAAGGTCGCCGTATTTTAATAGGTGGGACATCAGCCGGTGCCGGGCTGGTTCTTGCGCTAGTACAGTCTCTCGTAAAAAAGAACATAAACCTTCCCAGTGCTATTTATACGGGTACACCATGGGTAGATTTAACTCAGACAGGGGATAGTCGACAAGTAAACGAGGGAGCAGATCGCGTGCTTGTTACTTACGAGGGGTTATTGCAATCAGCAGCGTCACTTTATGCCGGTGATACGGAATTATCTC
>CAZFCV010000045.1:0-8572 GCA_964517985.1 uncultured Dehalococcoidales bacterium
GGAAGCCGCGACGCTCAGCCTGGTCGGCGGTGGCGCCGGTATCGCCTTTGGCTGGGGTCTGGCGCTGGCGATATCCTTTATAACCGCGCTTTTCGGATTTCCACTACAGGCAGCGTTGTCTCCCGCCCACGTGTTTATTGCCGTCGGGGTCTCGGTTGTTATCGGTCTTGCCTCCGGCATGTACCCGGCGATGAGGGCAGCCCGGCTAAACCCGATTGACGCCCTGCACTACGGATAGTACTATGAACTGGCTTGATATCACCATACTGGTAATTATCGCTGTCGCCGCCTTTTTCGGGCTGCGCACCGGGCTAATAAAAGCCGTCCTATCCCTGGCCGGGCTGATAGTCGGCATAATATTAGCCGGACGTTTCTACACCCCCCTTGCCGGGCAGTTAGCCTTCATCCCGCAGGAAGGTATCGCCCGGATTGTCGCCTTTGCCATTATCCTCATCGGGGTGATGGTTATTGCCCTTGTGCTTGCCCGGCTGCTGAAGTGGGCAACCTCGCTGATGATGCTGGGCTGGGTGAACCGGCTCGGCGGCGCCGCCTTCGGTCTGCTACTGGGGGCTTTAGTCTGCGGCGCATTCCTTGCCGCCTGGAGCCGGTTCCTTGGCAGCGGTGAGACGATTACGGAATCGTTTCTGGCGGGTGTGCTGCTGAATTATTTCCCCCTCGTGCTGGGTCTGCTCCCCGAAGAGTTCGGGGCGGTGCGCTCTTTTTTTCAATAACCTCTTTATGCTATCATTATCAGGCAAAACTAATTAGGAGGTAGACAGGCATGGAAGTTAACAAGGTTTGTGTTCTGGGGGCGGGAACCATGGGCAACGGCATCACCCAGCTCCTGGCGCTAAACGGGTATGACGTAACAATGAGGGATATTGAAGACCGGTTCGTCCAGAACGGCTTGAATACGATTAAGGGAAACCTGCAGAGATTCTTCGTTGACAAGGGGAAGATGAGCCAGGATGAGGCGGATAAGGCTTTTGGCCGGATTAAAGGCGCCACCGACCTCAAGGAGGCGGTTGCCGGGGCTCAGGTGGTGATTGAGAGTATCGTTGAGGTGCTGCCCCTGAAGCAGCAGCTGTTTAAGGAGCTTGACGAGCTCTGTGCCCCGGAGACAATACTAGCCACCAATACCTCATCACTCAGCATCACGGCAATAGGCTCACAGTGCCAGCGCCAGGACAGGGTAATCGGAATGCACTTCTTCAACCCGGCAACGGTTATGCGGCTGGTTGAGATTATCTGGGGCGCCAAGACCTCGGACGAAGCCTATAACGTTATCAAGGACCTGTCCATTAAGCTGGGCAAGGAAGTGATTACCGTCCAGAAGGATGCCGCTGGCTTCATCGTCAACCGGATATTTCTGGCGCTATGCAATGAGGCTGCCAAGCTGGTCGACGAGGGCATAGCCACTCCCGAGGACGTTGACAATGGGTGCCAGTTCGGTCTGGGCCACGCTATGGGGCCGATGAGAACAATGGACCTGACCGGTATTGACATTGCGCTCCATGTGCTGGGGGTCTTGCAGGAGGAGTTCGGGGAGACATTTCACCCCTGCCCGCTGATAAAGAGGAAGGTTAATGCCGGGGAGCTTGGCGCTAAAGCCGGCAAGGGCTTTTACGACTATAGCCAGAGGTAATGCTCCTAAGTAAAAAAACTACCCCTCAAGCCAGCCTTTTCTAAAGGCTAGCTTGAGTCGTTTCCGGGGAATATTAGCCCGTCAACAGGTTAAAGTTAAGCGAACCTGCCCTTTTTCTCCAGCGCCAGAGACTAGGTAGCCTTCGGTGTCTCTCCGGGATGCAGCCTCTGCCACTTCTCCAGCAGCTGCTCCCTGCTTTCCTCGTGTGCCGGGTCAAGCACACAGCAGTCCACCGGGCAGACATCAACGCACCGGGATGATTCATAGGAACCAACACACTCGGTGCACTTATCGGGGTTAATAATGTAGATTGTTTCCCCCTCACTGATTGCCGTGTTGGGACACTCCGGTTCGCAGGCGCCGCAACTAATGCATTCCTCGGTAATCATGTAGGCCATCTAAAATCCTCCTTAATCTATCCGAAATTCGGTTACCGTCAGGGTTAAACCAGGAACTTTACCCGCAGGGCTTCCGCCACATGCTGGGGCACAAGGTCATCAATTCTGCCCCCCAGACTAGCCGCCTCCTTAAGCAGGCTGGAGCTGAGGAACTGATACTTCAGGTCTGCCATAAGACAGACCACCTCTATCCCCGGGGATAACTTTTTGTTCAACATCGCCATATCAAATTCCCGCTCAAAGTCGGCGCTCATCCGCAACCCCCGTACCATCGCCTGCGCCCCAACCTCCTGGCAAAAATCAACCACCAGCCCGCGGAATGACTGCACCTCAATATTGGGTATCCCCGCCATTGCCTGCCTCGCCAGCCCCACCCTTTCCTCAGTCGTAAAGACAAGCTGCTTGTTCGGTTTATCGTAAACGGCAAAGATTACCTTCTCAAAGAGCCGGGCGGCTCTGGTGGCAATATCAAGGTGCCCATTGGTTATCGGGTCAAAACTGCCGGGGTAGATAGCAACGGTCAAGATTCACCCTCCTTTTGATAGAGTGCGATGCAGCTATCACCATGGCGGCGCTCCATGGACATACGCAACAAGCCATAGTTTGAACTCAAGGGGTGGTGGGGAGAGTGTGTCACGACCACAATTCCGTCCTTGCCAACCAGTGCGGAGGCTGCCAGCCGGGTTATCAGGCTGCCGATAGACGAGTCCGAATAGGGCGGGTCCATCAGTATGATACTATACTCCTTATCCAGAAAGGAAAGCGCTTTAGCGGCGCTACAGCAATAGACATGGGCTTGTGCCGCCAGCTTCGTTTTTTCTAAATTCTGCCTTATTATACCACAACACCGCCGCTCATGTTCAACAAAATCAACCCCGCCCGCACCACGGCTCAAGGCTTCAATGCCCAGGGCACCGCTGCCGGAAAACAGGTCCAGCACCCGAGCCCAGTTATCGGTAGCCGCCTCCAGAATAGAGAATATCGCCCCGCGTACCAGATCCGTCGCCGGGCGGACATAAACCCCCTTCGGCACCTTAAGCTGATGCCCCTTTGCTTTGCCCGCAATCACCCGCATGCCTGGCTCCACGCCCCCCAAAACAGGAAGACATCTCAATTTGACCCGACGAATAGGTATAATAGCTAATTTTGGCACATGCTGTCAATTATATTAGAATATCCTCCCCAAAATCAGGTGCCCAAAACATATTGCTTTCAGAAAAGCAGTTGTGATATACTAGAAACCGCGCTTTAAATGGAGGAGGATAATACTTGCTGACAAACTACGGTTATGTTGGGCTATTTATCCTGGTCGCCATCTTCTTTGCCATTACTATACTTGTTCTCCCCATCTTCCTCAGGCTCCTCGGTATCATTCCCCATAAACCAAACCCCGTTAAGAACGCCACCTATGAGTCCGGCATGGAAACCATAGGCCGGTCATGGGTTCAGTTTAACTTCCGCTACTATTTCTACGCCCTGATGTTTATTGCCCTTGACGTACTGGTCGTCTTTGTCTATCCCTGGGCGGTTGAACTCCGGGCGCTGGGCTATTTCGGGCTGCTTGCAATACTCATCTTTGTCTTTGTCATCGTCGTCGGCTACATTTATGCCTGGAAGAAGAAGGTTCTGGAATGGAAGTAGGCAGCGAAAGCAGATACATCTACCCCGATAGGGAGCTGGACCGGGCGGAAGGGCAGATTATTGAGACGCTGCGGGCAAATAGCCAGCAGCCGCTCCCTGACCCGGATGAGTGGCTAGATGAAGAGCTGAGCCGCAATGTACTGCTGACGACAGTAGACGCCTTACTGGGCTGGGCACGGCGCTCCTCGGTATGGCCCGCCATGTTTGCCCCCGCCTGCTGTGCCTTTGAGATGATTTGCATGGCGGCTTCCCGCTTTGATCTCTCCCGCTTTGGCATGGAAATCTTCCGCGCCTCGCCGCGGCAGGCAGACCTGATGCTCTGTGCCGGGACGATGACGTGGAAGATGGCACCACAGCTAAAGCGAATCTATGACCAGATGGCGGAGCCGAAATGGGTAATTGCCATGGGCGCCTGTGCTATCAGCGGCGGGATTTTTCGCTCCTCTTATGCCGTCGTCCCGGGCTACCACCGCATCATTCCGGTTGATGTCTACGTGCCCGGCTGCCCACCCCGGCCCGAAGCCGTCCTCCACGGCATAAGAATGCTGCACAATAAAATAGCCAAGGCGCATACCACCATAAAACTGCCTCCCCTGCCCATAAAGTAGGCGTACACGGGAAGGAAATAGCTTAAGGAAAAGATATGACGACAGCTCTCTCCGGTTCGGAAGTTGCCCGGCAAATAGAGGAACACTTTCCTGATGCCATATCCGAGAGCACTGACTACTGCGTGGTAGTCAGGGTTGATTCCCTTTTTGCTGTCGCCGAATATATCAAGAACAGCCCGGAGCTTGACTGCGATTACCTCAGCAACTTGACTGCCGTTGATTATTTTGACTACTTTGAGATTATTTACCAGCTAACCTCGCTGAAGAGCAACCACAGCCTGGTCTTGAAGACCCGGTGCTATGACCGGGACAAACCCGCTGTCCCCTCTGTGGTTAGCCTGTGGCGGGGGGCTGATTACCAGGAGCGGGAAGCCTACGACCTCATGGGCATAACCTTTTCCGGACACCCCAATCTGAAGCGCATCGTCCTCTGGGACGGGTTTGACGGGCACCCGCTGCGCAAGGACTATCTATAAGGCTCAAAGAGCCTAATCTGGGAGTAGAGGCTGGCGACAGCAACCTGATGGGCTAAAGGGAAAGAAAAGAATGGCACTGAAAACAGAGCCCTTTGTTCTCAATATAGGTCCGCAGCACCCGAGCACCCACGGGGTGTTCCGCATGAGGGCGACCCTGGACGGGGAGGTCATCATTGATATGGAGCCGGTCTTCGGCTACCTGCACCGTGGTATTGAGAAGCTGGCTGAGGAGCGAACCTACACCGGGGTTATTCCCCTGACCGACCGGCTGGACTATCTGTCGGCAATGAACAGCAACTTTGCCTACTGCCTCACCGTGGAGAAGCTGTGCGGCTTTTCCGTCCCGGAACGGGCGGAGTACCTGCGGGTCATAATGGCGGAGCTACAGCGTATCGCTAGCCACCTGATAGCCGTCGGCGCCTTCCTGAATGATGCCGGCGCCTTCATGACCCCCATAGTGTATATGATACGGGAGAGAGAGAAGATTCTGGACCTGTTTGACATGGTCTGCGGGCAACGGCTCACCTATAACTACATGCGGGTTGGCGGCGTCAGCCAGGACATCCCTGACGAGTTCCTGCCCGCCCTGGACATCTTCCTCAGGGTAATGCCCGGCTGGCTACGCGAATATGACCGGCTCCTGAAGGAGAATGAGATACTGCTGGCTCGCTCCAAGGGGGTGGGTATCCTGCCCCGGGAAATGGCGATTAACATCTCCGCCAGCGGGCCGGTGCTCCGAGGAAGCGGCGTCAATTGGGACATCCGCAAGGCAGACCCCTACTCCATCTATGACCGCTTTGAGTTTGATATTCCCACCGGCAGTGTCGGCGACTGCTATGACCGCTACCGGGTGAGGATGGAGGAGATGTGGCAGAGCCTGCGCATCCTGGAGCAAGCCAGGAAACAGATACCGTCCGGTCCGGTGCGGAGCAAGGTGCCCCATCTGATTCACCCGCCGGTGGGGGAAGCCTATGCCCATGTTGAAGCCCCCAAGGGCGAGCTTGGCTTCTATCTGGTCTCGGACAACTCCATCGCCCCCTACCGGTGCCGTGTCCGGGGACCGAGCCAGCTTAACCTGACCGCCCTGCGCGACATGATTATCGGCTGGAAGGTCGCCGACGCCATACTGACCTTCGGCAGTATTGATATCTGTATGGGTGAGGTTGATAGATAGTGGCGCTCGCCAGTTTCGGACTTAATATCCCGGTCTACCCGGCAAGCCTGCCCCCGGACTGGCCCGGCGGCTTCTGGTGGCACTGGCTGCTATTTACCGTCGCCATCATAGCCTTTGTCCTCCTCCTGGTGATGGGCTTTATCTGGCTTGAGCGGAGGGGTATGGGAATCATGCAGGCACGCCTTGGCCCCAACCGGACGGGCCCCTTCGGGCTTCTCCAGCCGGTCGCCGATGTCATCAAGGTTATGCTTAAAGAAGACATCACTCCCTCCAAGGCAGACAAGCTGGTTCACTGGCTAGCACCGGTGGTTGCCCTCGCCCCCGTGCTGATGGTATTCGCCGTTGTCCCCTTCCATGACGGCGCCCTGCTGGCTGACCTGAATATCGGCATACTCTATATCGTCGCCATCAGCTCACTGTCAACGGTAGGCATATTCATGGCGGGGTGGGGCTCCAGCAATAAATACTCCCTCCTCGGCGCCATGAGGGAGGTGGCTTCGGTAGTAAGCTATGAGATTCCGGTGATACTCTCCCTGGCCGGGGTGGTGCTGATAGCCGGCACGCTCTCCCTGAACCAGATTGTGCAGGCTCAGAACATACCCTTCATTCTGTTGCAGCCCCTGGGCTTCCTCCTCTTCTTTATCGGCGGCTGCGCCGAGATTAACCGCAGCCCCTTTGACCTCCTGGAAGCCGATTCCGAGATTATCGCCGGCTTCCACACCGAATACTCCGGCATGAAATTCGCCGCCTTCTATCTGGTAGAGTATGCCGAAGCCCTGGCTATTTCGGCAATAATCACCACCCTCTTCCTCAGCGGCTGGAAGGGCCCGGCGTCGGAGCAACTCGGGTGGCTCTGGTTCCTGATTAAGGTCATGGCGGTGTTCTTTGTCATGATATGGACGCGGACGACGCTGCCCCGGGTCAGGATTGACCAGCTCATGGCGCTTGCCTGGAAGTTCCTCTTCCCGCTGGCGCTGCTCAACCTGTTTATCACCGCCATAGAGGTGCTTGCCTGGCCCAACGGGCTGCCCTGGGGAATAATACCGGTCAATTTTGCTATCACGGCACTACTGGTGCTACTATGGTCAAAATTCTTCAAGTTAGGATGGGGCAGAGTTGAAGTTTGAACGCTACGGTATAGGCATTGCCAAGGGACTGAGTGTCACCATAAGGCACCTGCTCCGCCGCCCGGTAACGGTGCAGTATCCGGAGCAGAAGCTGAACGTCTCGCGCCGTACCCGGGGCAACGAGCTCGTCTGGGACAGGGCAAAGTGCACCGGCTGTGCCACCTGTGCCAAAAGCTGCCCCCAGGGTGTAATCCAGATTGTCACCTCGGTCAATGCCGTGGAAAACAGGTACCAGGTGGAGCGGATAGAGATGGATACCGGCTACTGTATACAGTGCGGTTTGTGTGTTGAAGCCTGCCCCTATGAGGCACTATATATGGGCTACGCCTACGAACGGGCAAAATACCGGCGCCAGGCGCTGGTGCAGGCTGACGAGCAGCTGGCGCCATCGCCAGAGAGGCGGCGCAGCGGCTACATGTACCCCGACATTGCCGCCGAGCTGCCCCGGCAGACACTGCTTCTGGAAAGGATAACCGAGGAAGAGTAATGGGAGTTGCTGTTGCCTTCTGGATTCTAGCCGTGGTCGCCATAGTGGCTGCCCTTGGCGTTGTCCTGCTGCGGAACGTCTTCCGTGCCGCCCTCTCCCTTATCCTGTGCTTCCTGGCGGTAGCCGGGCTCTATGTTACGCTGAGCGCCGACTTTCTGGCGGCAGTTCAGGTTCTGGTCTATGTCGGCGCCATCTCAATATTGATTATTCTGGCGATAATGCTGACCAGAGAGGTGCAGCGGGGCAGCACCGGAAACAGGCTGCAGATTCCGGCGTTTATTGTCGCCGCCCTGTTTCTGGCGGCAACCGTCTTTGCTATGGTCAATACCTCATGGCCGCTAAGCAATGCCGCCCCCGAGGCACCAACCACCGCCGCCCTGGCAATCAAGCTTTTCGGTGAGGGAGGTTTTATCCTGCCACTGGAGATTGCCCCTATTCTCCTGCTCGCCGCCATTCTGGGGGCAGTTGTCCTGGTGAGGGAGAAGTAATATGGGTATCGCTCTGGAGCATTACCTTACACTGGCAACCGTACTCTTCTCCATCGGGCTCTACGGAGTGCTGTCGCGGCGGAGTGCCGTGGTTATCCTGATGTCCATCGAGCTGATGCTCAATGCCGTCAATATCCTCATGGTCGCCTTCTCCCGCTACATCGTACCCACGATGCTGACGGGGCAGGTGTTCGCTATTTTCATAATCGTGGTCGCCGCCGCCGAAGCCGCCGTGGGGCTGGCGATAATCATGGCTATCTACCGCCGCCGGGAGACGATAGACAGCACCAGGATAAATCTGCTGAAGTGGTAAATCATGTGGGTAGAGATTAAACAGGCAAAGAACCGGATGACCGCCGAGATGTGGAAGGAGCTCTTTGAGGGAGAGGGGATACCGACCCACATCCTGCCCGTGTCGGGGGAGGCGCCGGGGCGGGAACTGACCGCCTATCGCATCCTGGTGCCGGAAGATAAGAAACACGTTATAGAAGAGGTATTGAGGAAGCTCTGATGCCGTATCAGCTAATC
>CAZFCV010000046.1:0-8506 GCA_964517985.1 uncultured Dehalococcoidales bacterium
ATAGAGATATTCATTACCCATCCTGCGGGCCGGGTCGCCGCAGCAGACCTCTTCCGTCCCCAGGATGGCAAAGTTGACCCCGGCTTGCTTCAGCAGCCGGGCGGTAGCCTGGGCGACCTTCATGCTCCTGTCCTCCAGCGCTGAGGTGCAGCCTACCCAGTAGAGGATGTCTATCTCGCTATCTTCCGCCAGGGTCTTAATCTCCAGCCCCTCCGCCCAGTCCGTCCTTGTCGCCGTTGTCCCCCGCCACGGGTGTCCGCGGGCTTCAAGGCTGCGCAGCGCCCCTTCCCCCGTCTCGGGGATGGACGCCCGCTCCATCACCAGGTTGCGCCTCATCTCAACAATCTTTGCCATCGGCTCTATATATACCGGGCACACCTCCTGGCAGGCGAAGCAGGTGGTGCAGTTCCAGATCTCGTCCTCGCCGACGACCTCGGTGATTAGGTCACGCTCCGGGTCTATCGCCGTGCCCTTGAGGAGGCGGGGCGCTTCCTCGTTCCAGCGCTCCTTTATATCCTGGATGACCTTTTTCGGGCTCAGCGGCTTGCTGCTGAGGTAGGCGGGGCAGTTATCCTGGCAGCGGCCGCACCGGGTGCAGGCGTCCAGGTCCATGAGGTGCTTCCAGCTGAAGTCGGTAATCTTGCCTGCCCCCAGGGTTTCGGCAGCCTCTATGTCAATGGGGGTCAGGGCACCGCGATGCCCCAGCTCCCGGAAGAAGACATTTATCGGGTCAATGACAATGTGCCATAGCCGGGAGAAGTAGAAGGCGACATAGACGATAGCGCCAAGGGAGATTATGGAGTGCAGCCACCACCAGACCCGGTGCCAGACGAGCAGGGCATCCTGGCTTAGACCCTGGAATGCCAGGGCAAGGACATAGCCCCCGGGAGACCACGGCGCCCAGCCCGGGGCGGTCTTCAGCTCGGTGGCGGCAATGCGGAAGCCTTCCACAATAAAGCCGGTGGCTATCACCACCAGAATGAGGAGCAGCGCCATCAAATCATCGAACCTGTTGTCCAGCCGGTCTGGCTTCTGCCCGTAGCGCCGGACCATCGCCAGGATGACACCGATGATAGCCATTATACCGCCGGCATCGGTTGCCACGGAGAAGCCGAGATAGACGCCGCCGTGCAGGAACTCGACAAAGTAGTGGCTGATAACATCCAGGATGGTGCCGATGAGCAGGATGATGGTGCCGACGAAGATAAGGAGGTGGGCGAGCCCCGGGTAGAACTCCTTTGCCTGGAGGTCGGCAACGGTAAGGCGCCGCCGTCCCAGGTTATCGAAGAGACCGAAGAGCCGGCGGTGCAGGATGCCATCAACAATAGCGGCGGTAAAAAACGCCCCGGTTCGCTTGCCCCAGTCGCCGAGCCGGCTATCGGGGCTGCCCAGCCGCCACCGCCGGTAGCGGCGGTAGAAGGCGTAGACAAGGGCGGCGACGGCGATAGCCCCCAGGACGTAGATTATCCAGCTGTAGTCTATATTCCAGAATACCTCTCTCTGCGGCATAATCGGCATGCTCCTTCCCGGTGTTTGTTTTAGCGGAGGCGGGTTATGGCAACAAAGACGCCCAGGGCTATGGCTACCAGGTCACAAATTATATTAAGCAGCCCCATGGGGAGCCCGTTGTAGAAAATATCGCCGACCGTGATGGTCACCAGGTAGCTGATTACCACGCTAAGGGCAGCGACGATGACCAGCCCGGTACCGCGCTTGCGGTTGACGGAGAGGCTGACCACCTCTCCGATGGCGTAGCCGGCACCAGCCGCCAGCAGCAGATTAAGCAGGAAGAAGGGCACCACTCCCCTTAGCAACATCCAGGCAAAGCCACAGGCTATAGCCATGCCCAGCCCCGCCCCGGCTGCCCGCAGGTAATACTCTCTGGAAACGCGATAGGTGGGCAGCTTGCTCAGCTTGGCGCAGTCGGGGCACCTTGCCCCGACCGGAGTCTGTACCATGTCCTTGGGGCATATTGGCGTGCCGCACTTGCTGCACCTGAGGTTGGTTTCCACCTCGGGGTGATAGGCGCACTTCATTTTCCTCGGCTCACCTTTCCTTTGCCTTCCTTCTTCGGGATGTTTTCCGGTAATTTTTGCCGTATCCAGGCTTCCCTGTCCCGGATGTCACGGTCAAAAAGCAGGCGGTTGATGAGGAGCTCTCTCTTGGGCACTGTAGCGGTAAGTGGGCCCTTAGGGGCGGTGAGGCGCCGGATGACCACGATGAGGAACATAGCCAGAAAGCCGAGGATGAGCGGCAGTGGTTGCCCGAACGCCCAGTAGACCAGGGGTTGTAGTGCTATGCCAATGCCGACCCCCAGCGGGATACGGTGCATAAATAGCCAGCCGCTGGCGGCGAAAGCCAGCCCGAATATTACCCCCCAGGGTATCAGACTGTTTATCGCGGGCAGGATGAGGGATACCCCGAGGAGGGTCAGCACCCCTCTGCCGCCGCTGAAGCGGAGAAAGACGGGCCAGCTGTGCCCGGCAATTGCCGCCAGCCCGACTACTGCCTGCTCAGCGATGCCCAGCCCTGCCTGCTGGGTAGCCCAGACCATCACCATCCCCTTGCCCAGGTCAAAAAGAAGCACCGTAATAGCCAGGGGCTTGGAGGTCAGCTGCCACAGATTGCTCACCCCTACGTTGCCGGTGCCGTATTGCCGGATGTCTATGCCGTGAGACCACCTCGCCGCCAGGTAGGAGGCAGGCACCGAGCCGAGGAGATAGGCGGCTATTATCAGCAGGATGAACAAAGTAGTCATTGCCCTTTTCTATTCCCTTACCTTGCGCTGCTCCACCAGGGTGATAAGTCGCTCGGCTACCTCTACCGGCACCGCCACCCCGCCGATTATCGTCTCACTGGACTCATCCAGACCGTGGTAATCACTGCCCACGGTGGTGATGAGGTTGTAGCTGTCAGCGAGGCTAGCCAGCCGGCTGGTCTGGTCAGCAGTGTAATCTTTATAGTAGGCTTCAATGCCAGCTAGCCCGGCTGGCTTTAGCCCGGCGATTATCGCCTCCGGGTCACTCACGGTTAACGGGTGTGCCAGCACCGGTAAGCCTCCGGCCTTCAAAACCAGCGCCACTGCCTCCGCCGGGGTTATCTTTGCCCGTTCCACATAGGCGGGGCCGCCCTGCCCGATATACCTGGTGAACGCCTCCTTTATTGAGGGGATGTAGCCCTTCTCCAGCAGAGCCTGGGCAAGGTGGGGGCGTCCCGTGGAGCCGCTGCCGGCTAGCTCCTGGACTCGTTGCCAGTCAATATTGATGCCCAGACTAGCCAGTTTGGCAATCATTCTCTGCGCTCGCTCCCGCCGCGAGTGGCGTAGCCGGCTAAGGGCAGCCTGTAGCTCGCTGTTCTCGGAATCTATGAAATAGCCAAGGACATGGGCTTCGCCGCTGGGGCCATCGGTGTTGATTTCCACTGCCGGGACGACGGTCAGTCCGGGGAAGGCTCTGGCGGCGGCGAGGGCGGGGGCAATGCCGTCTGTGGAGTCGTGGTCGGCGAGGGCAATAAGAGTCATCCCGAGCTGTGCTGATTTAGCCACGACCTCCTCCGGGCTAAACCGCCCGTCAGAAGCGGTGGAGTGTATATGAAGGTCTACCTTGCTCACGGCTACTCTACTTCCCGGTAGATTCGCTCAATCCCGGTTGTCTGGCCGCTGTCATCATCTATCCGAACCATTATGGCGTTAAGCATTGTTTTACCCTTGCCCACGGACAGGCGGTGGGGCATGCCGGTCAGAAAGCGCTGGATTACCGCCCTGGCGTCGTCGCCAATGATTGAGTCCATGGGCCCGGTCATGCCGATATCGGTGACATAGGCGGTACCCCGGGGGAGCAGCTGGGCATCAATGGTACCGACATGGGTATGGGTGCCAAGCACGGCACTGACCCGGCCATCCAGGTAGCGACCCAGGGCTACCTTCTCCGAGGTTGCCTCGGCGTGGAAGTCAATGATTATAACCCTTGGCCTGGGGCGGGTCTCGGCGAGCAGCTTGTCCATTGCCTGGAACGGGCAGTCAAGGGCGCCCATAAAGGTCCTCCCCATCAGGCTGACCACCATGACCTCCCCCTTAACCAGATAGCCTCTGCCGGGCACCCCCGGCGGGTAGTTCAGGGGGCGCAGGATGGGCAGCGGCCCGTCAAGGTAGGGGATAATCTCCTTATCCGCCCAGATATGGTTACCGGAGGTCAGCACATCAACGCCGGCAGAAATCAGCTCCTTGGCGGTCGCTGAGGTGAGCCCGAAACCGCCGGCGACGTTCTCGCCGTTGGCGATGACCATATCCAGGCAATACTCCTGGCGCAGGGCAGGCAAAAGACGCTGCACTGCCTGCCGCCCCGGTTTGCCAATTATGTCACCAATTACCAGTAAAAACATTAGACGGTGCTAAAATCCTCTATTTGGCGTAATCTATCGCCCTTGTTTCCCGGAGCACGGTAACCTTTATTTGCCCGGGGAACTCCATGCTTTCCTCTATCTTCTTCACGATATCCCGGGCAAGCCGCATCGCCCCCAGGTCATCAATCTCCTCCGGTTTAACCAGGATGCGGATTTCACGACCAGCCTGGATGGCGTAGGACTTTTCCACCCCCTTGAAGCTGTTGCCGATATCCTCCAGCCCCTTGAGACGCTTCAGGTAGAAATCCAGGGACTCGCGCCTGGCTCCGGGTCGGGCACTGCTGATAGCGTCGGCGGCGGTGACAATAAACCCCAGGATACTGGTAGTCCCCGTCTCGCCATGGTGCTCGGCGACAGCCTGGACTACCTCGGGGGATTTATCCCACTGCTTGACCAGGTCCGCCCCGATAGCGGCGTGGTTGCCCTCCACCTCGTGGTCAAGCGCCTTGCCAATATCGTGGAGCAGCCCGGCTTTCTTGGCGGTTGTCACGTTAGCCCCCAGCTCCCCGGCAATCATCCCCGCCAGATGGGCAACCTCAGTGCTATGATTGAGGACGTTCTGCCCGTAGCTGGTGCGGTACTTGAGGCGACCCAGTGTTTTCACCAGCTCCGGACGCAGCCCGTGGACGCCTACCTGGTAGGCTGCCTCATCGCCGGCGCTCTGGATGGTCGCCTCCACCTCCTCCCGTGTCTTGGTGACCACCTCTTCAATACGGGCGGGGTGGATGCGCCCGTCAAGGATGAGCTTGGTCAGTGCCAGGCGGGCTGTCTCCCGCCGCACCGGGTCAAAGCTGGAGAGGGTCACAGCCTCCGGGGTATCATCAATAATCAGGTCAACGCCGGTAGCCTGCTCCAGGGCTCTGATGTTGCGCCCCTCCCGCCCGATGAGCCGTCCCTTCATCTCATCGCTGGGGATGGGGACACTGGTAACCGTCATCTCCGATACCACCTCGGCGGCGCAGCGCTGGATTGCCTCGGTAACAATCTCCTGCGCCTTTGTGTTGGCTTCCACCTTTAGCTCCGCCTCCCACTCCCGCAGGCGCCGGGTTGTCTCTTGCTGCAGTTCACCCTCTACCCTCTCCATCAGCATCTGCTTTGCCTCATCACTGGACAGTCCCGAGATTAACTGAAGCTGGCTTAGCTGATTGCTCTTTATCTCCTCAAGGCCGGTACGGGCCGTCTCAAGCTCCTTTTCTTTGTTTGCCAGATTACGCTCCCGTTGCTCCGCACCCTCCAGCTTTCTTTCCAGGCTCTCTGACCTCTGGGAAACGCGGTTCTCCTGCCGCTGTAGCTCCGTGCGCCGCTCCCGGAACTCGGCTTCAGCGCCAGCTTTTATCTTGTCTGCCTCCTGCCGGGCGGCGTGGAGGGCATCCTTAGCCTCCGTCCTGGCTTCGGCGACCAGTCTCGCCGCCTTTCTCTCCGCAATCCGGATCTGCCGGTTGATTATCATGCGCCGGGCGATGAAGGTGGCGAAGCCGCCGAATACTATGCCAATAATAAAGCTAGAAAATATAGCCAGTACTACTTCTATTCCCATTTTCCCGCCCCTTTTCCGGACAACTTTTTGGCTGCTTTAGTGCCGGATGTTATTTAGTGTTATCTTCCAGTTCCTGCCACATTCGTCTCACCGTGTGGTTTATCACCCCGTAGCTGAAGCCGCGGCGCCTGAGGTATTCCCCGAGCCGGCGCCGGAAGCCCTGGTAGTCATCCCGGGCGAGACGGCGCTGCTTAGCCAGTGCCGCCCGGTAGGCGCTATCCTCATCGTCCGCCGCCGCCAGCACCTGGTCAATGGTTTCCTCGGCTACCCCCTTCTGCCTCAGCTCCCGCCCGGTCAGCCAGCGGCTGCGCGGGCGGGAAAGTTCCCGGCTGTCCCTCCAGAACCGGGCAAAGGCGGGGTCATCTACCAGCCCCTGCGCCTTCAGGGATGCCAGTACCGCCGTAACGCTATCGCTATCAAAGCTGCGCCGGTAAAGCCGCTCCCTTAGCTCCGCTTCGCTCCGTGGCCGATAGCTGAGGTAGCGGGCGGCGGCGTCCAGGCAGCGGTGGTAGCTATCCCGTCTGGCTAGTGTCTCAATCTGGCTCTCGGATAACTCCTGCCCGACCCGCAGGTTCTCCTTCACGGCTACCTCGGCTCCCAGGCTAAAGGCAAACCGGTCATTCAGGAACACGCTTACCCGCCTCCCCTGACTCCTCCCGGTGCGGATAGCGGTAACCCTTGCCACTGGCTTAACATCCCCTTTTAAACACAAAAGGCTGAAGCCTTCCGCCTCAACCTTTTTTACACTAGCTATTTACCGGAACAAAGTCGGGTAATTAATCGCCAGTTGGCGTGCTATAGCTGGTGACGGCTGAGGCTCTAATCTGCCGCTCAATCTCCTGAGCCGTCTCCGGGTTCTGGCTCAGATATTGTTTGGCATTCTCCCTACCTTGCCCCAGGCGAATGTCACCATAAGAGAAAAAGGCGCCCGTCTTCTTGGTAATGCCCAGCTCCACACCCAGGTCGATAAGATTGCCCTCTCTGCTTATGCCGTGGTCAAACATGATGTCGAACTCGGCACTCCGGAATGGCGGGGCAACCTTATTCTTGACCACCTTTGCCCTGACATGACTGCCAACCACCTCGTTCCCCTGCTTGATAGCCTCGGTGCGCCTCAGGTCAATCCTTGCCGAGCTGTAGAACTTCAGCGCCCTGCCCCCCGGCGTCACCTCAGGGTTGCCAAAAATAATACCGACCTTTTCCCGTAACTGGTTAATGAATACCACCGCAGTTCCCGACCTGCCGATGGCGGAAGCTAGCTTTCGCAGCGCCTGTGACATCAGGCGAGCCTGCAGCCCAACATGGGCATCCCCCATCTCCCCCTCAATTTCAACCCGGGGAACCAGAGCGGCGACGCTATCAACTACTATCACATCAATCGCCCCGCTCCTGACCAGTGCCTCGGTAATCTCCAGTGCCTGCTCCCCGGTATCCGGTTGAGAGATGAGCAGCTCGTTGAGGTCAACGCCACAGTGGCTGGCGTAGGTGGGGTCAAGGGCATGCTCGGCATCAATGTAAGCCGCCATGCCTCCCCTCTTCTGCGCCTCAGCAATTATGTGCTGAGCCAGGGTCGTCTTTCCCGATGCCTCGGGACCAAATATCTCGGTAATCCGCCCCCGGGGGATACCCCCCACACCCAGCGCTATATCCAGTGCCAGTGAACCAGTAGGGATGACCTCCACCAGTGCCCTGGCGGTGGCTTCCCCCAGCTTCATTACCGAGCCCTCGCCAAACCGCTTTTCAATCTGGCTAATCGCTAGCTCCAGCGCCTTCTCTTTCTCTGTGGTCATCATCGCCTATCCGTATCATAGCACAAGCCCCCCACCAAGACAAGAAAAAAATGGCTGCCTAGAATTCCGCCACCGGTGGTAGCTGGCACTTGTGCTTGCTGGCTGCCATCATGGACTCTATCCTTTGCCGGACAAGGGTATCGGCAGCGCCCGTGGTCAGGTAACGGTCAAGCTCCTCGTAGCTCAGCCCCAGCTCATCCTCGTCGGTCTGCCCGGGCCACAAGCCGGCGGAGGGCGGTTTGTCGGTAATCTCCCCGGGGATGCCGAGGTAGCCTGCCAGCTCCCGCACCTCTCCCTTGACCAGGTTGCCCAGGGGCAGGATGTCCACCCCGCTGTCCCCGTGCTTGGTGAAGTAGCCGGTGGCAAGCTCGCTCCGGTTGCTTGCCCCGGCCACCATGTATTTCAGGCGGTTGGCAAGGTAGTAGAGGGTGAGCATTCTGAGCCGGGGCTTGAGGTTAGCCTGTGCCAGCCGGCTGGCTGCTGGGTCGCTGCCGGGAGCGGGCAGCACCTTGAGCAGGGCATCAAAAACGGTATCCAGCGCCACGGTCTCGGTGGGGATGGCGAACCTATCGGCGACCAGGCGGGCGTGCTCCATATCCTCCGTGCTGCTGTAGCAGGGCATGATTACCCCCAGCGTGTTCCGGGGAAAGGCACGGTGCGAGAGCACCGCTACCACCGATGAGTCAAGCCCCCCGCTCATACCCACCACCGCCCCGCCACAGCCGGCGGCGGTTACCCTTTCCTGTATCCAGGAGACCAGCCGGCTGGCTACCTTCTC
>CAZFCV010000047.1:0-3513 GCA_964517985.1 uncultured Dehalococcoidales bacterium
AGGGGTAACCTCTTCCCCCTCCCCGATGACAAAGAAGTCAATAAAATCAGCCATCGGCTCCGGGTTGAGCGCGCAGCCACCACCGGCGATTACCAGCGGGTGGGCGTCAGTTCTCTCTGCGGCGAGGACGGGAAGCCCTGCCAGGTCCAGCATATTCAGGACGTTGGTGTAGGTGAGCTCATAGCCCAGGGAGAAGCCGATAACATCAAAGTCCTGGAGCGAGTGCCCCGATTCCAGGCTGGACAGCGGTATGCCCCCTGCCCGCAGCAGTGCCTCCATATCCGTCCACGGGGCGTAGACCCTCTCGGCGAGGACGTCGGGCTGGCTGTTGAGCAGCTCGTAGAGGATGGGCAGTGCCATGTTGGACATGCCGAGCTCATAGAGGTCGGGGTAGGCGAGGGCGATACGGAGCGGGGTTTTGCCCCAGTCCTTGATGACGCTGTTCCACTCGCCGCCGGTGTAGCGGGCGGGCCGGGCAACCTGATACAGTATGCTATCGGGGTAGGTCAATTTGTTTTACTCCTGGGTAATTATAGTCCGTGGCTGCTTGGGGGCGCAACCGGAGGGGGGATGTATTGACATCACCACCTAAGTATGCTTACAATAGCAGCATCCTAAACAGGGGGTGTCATAATGAAGTTAGTGGTTATTGGCTTTGGGCAGTGCGGTAGCCGTATTGCCGATGAGTTTGCCCGGTTAAACAGGAGAGCACGCAGTCAGCGCGGGATTGAGATAGTCCCCGGTGTCTATGCGGTGAACACGGACGCGGCTGATTTGAGCGGTTTGCAGACGATAAAGTCTGATTACCAGCATAGAATCCTCATTGGCGGCAGAAAGACGGGTGGTCATGGTGTGGGCAAGATAAACGAGCTGGGTGCCGAGATAGCCAAGGAGGATGCGGATAAGGTTGTTGATGCCATAAGGGCAGCCCCGCACTTCTATGAGTCAGACGCCTTCCTGCTTATTGCCGGGGCGGCGGGCGGTACCGGCTCGGGGGGTATCGGGATACTCACGCAGCACATAAAAGACCGCTACGCCGACAAGCCGGTCTATAATCTCCTTGTCCTCCCCTTTGAGCATGAGGAGACGACCGAGGAAAGGACTATTTATAATTCCGCTACCTGCCTCAAGGCGGTAAGCTCGGTGGCGGATGCCGTGATTCTGGTTGACAACCAGCGCTACGTGAGGAAGGACTCCTCCCTGAAGAGCAATATCGCCAAGATTAATGCCATGATTGCCGAGCCGTTCTACAACCTGCTCTGTGCCGGCGAGGAGAAAAAGGGCAAATACATCGGGGCGAGGCTTCTTGATGCCGGGGATATAATTCAAACCCTGGTCGGCTGGACGGTAATCGGCTATGGTCAGTCGTCGCTGCCGCTGCTTCGGCTGCCCTTTGAGCGTAGCCGCCATTTCCGGAAGAAGAGCACCGAAACCCATAAGGGCATACAGGCTATGGACGAAGCCTTGAGCGAGCTGTCCCTCAGGTGCAACCCGGCGGACGCCTGCCGTGCCCTCTATCTGCTGGCAGCCCCCCCCAAGGAAATGAATATGGACCTGGTCAAGGAGCTTGCCGAAAGCCTGCGAGACATTGCCCCGCAGGCGGTGATAAGGAATGGTGATTACCCCCGGGAGAGGGGTGTTCTGGATGTCACCGTAGTCCTGTCCGAGCTTTCCGATGTGGAGAAGGTGAGGAACTACTATAGCGGCTCAACTAATTTTATTCGTGAGGTAGCCAAGAAACAGGAACAGGTGGAGAGCAAGCTCAAGGGAATAGACGATGCGGCGAAGGATATACCTTCGTTATTATAGATAACCCGTCCCGCTCTTGTTGTGCCAGCCTTAAAGAGCTTCAAGGCTGGCACTTATTTTGCCCGGAAATTATTCGCCAAAACCTTTGGAAAGCCGGGGATATGGGGTATAATAGGGACAGGAAAGATGGCTTCTCAGGTATTTTATCGTAAGTGGCGCCCCCAGACCCTGGCTGATGTCGTTGGTCAGGAGCCGGTAACGCAGACACTGCGTAATGCCCTCGGCAGTGAGCGTGTCTCGCATGCCTACCTTTTCTGTGGCCCTAGGGGGACGGGCAAGACCAGCACCGGGCGTATTCTGGCGAAGGCGGTGAACTGCCTTGCCGGTGGCAAGGGGGAGCCGTGCAATACCTGCGCCGTGTGCCAGGCGGTAACCGAGGGGCGGGCTCTGGATGTCATTGAGATTGATGCCGCCAGCAACCGGCGTATTGAGGATGTCCGGGAGCTGCGGGAGCGGGTTAACTATGCCCCGAACCAGGCTCGCTACAAGGTCTACATAATAGACGAGGTGCACATGCTCACGACAGAAGCCTCCAACGCCCTGCTCAAGACACTTGAGGAGCCACCGGCGCAGGTTATCTTTATCCTGGCGACCACCGAAGCCCATAAGGTGCTGCCGACCATCCTGTCGCGGTGCCAGCGTTTTGACTTTCACCGCCTCTCCCAGGCGGATGTCGTTGCCAAACTGAGCCGTATCTGCGATGCCGAGGGCATTCGTGTTGAGCCGGAGGTGCTGCGCCTTGTTGCCCGGAGTGCCCGGGGGAGCCTGCGGGACGCCGAGAACATTCTGGAGCAGCTGACCGCCTACTACGGCTCCGAGGTCGGGCTCCATCAGGTTCAGGCTATTCTTGGCATCAGCGGTGACTGGCGGGCTAGGGAGCTGGCGAAGCACGTTGTTAGCAGCGACGTTGCCGCCGGACTCGCCACCATAAACAGCGTGAGCAGAGACGGGCTGGATTTGCGCCAGTTCAGTCGTGAGGTGGTGGACTACCTCCGGGGGCTGCTGCTGATGAAGACCGGCTCTGAGGAAGCGGTGGACTTTACCCCCGAGGACAGGGCGGAGCTGAAGGAGCTGGCAGCCGGAGCGTCACTGCCGCAGCTTCTCCGGGCGGTCAAGCTCTTCGGTGAGGTTGAGATTGGCCTTGATGGCTATTCCGCCCTGCCCCTGGAGCTGGCGCTGGTTGACTGCGCCCTCGCCTCGGCGGAGAAGGTAGAGAAGGGAGAAAAGGTGGAGAAGGTGGAGCGAGTGGAGAAGGTAGAGAAAGCCCCCCGCCCGGCAAAGCCGGAGGCAGTCAAGCCGGAGCCGCCGGTTATCCCCCCCGAGCCGCCGCCGGCTAAAGAGGAGCCGGCAGAAACAGCGGGAACGGTGCCGGAGGCTGCCGCTGCCCCCCTGAGCAGCGAGGTTGAGAAGCTGAGGCTGAGCTGGAGGCAGATTATTGATGATGCCCCGGCGGATATCAAGCGGACGAACGCTGTTGCCCTGCTGCGGAGTGCCGGTATCAAACCGGTGACCATTGAGGATGATACGGTTGTCCTTGCCTTTAAATATAACCTCCACAAGGAGAATATGGAGAAGGTGGAGAACCAGCGGGTAGCGGAGAGGCTCCTGAGCCATTTCCTGGGACGCCCCTGCCGTGTGCGCTGTGTCTATCAACCGGAGAACAATCACCTGGTGGAGGCAGCAAAGAGGATGGGGGCACAGGTT